>JAIOHN010000937.1 GCA_019912985.1 Anaerolineae bacterium
ATGTCGTCGATGCACATCAGGGCATCCATGTTATTGACATTGTGAATCCAGGTGACATGCTTATCGCCGATGCCTTGAATATCGTGTGCGCCATAGCCATTCTTGAACAGAGTGGGGCATTGGGTTGGCTCCAGGCCGACAATTTTGTGATCGGGCCACACCTGTTTCAGCCGGTCACCCGCGGCAATCGTCCCCGCGCTGCCCATCGCTGAGACAAACGCCGAGATTTTGCCTTTCCCGATGCCCTGGCTCGCCAGCACATCCGCCAGTTCAACCACGGTGTTTCCGGTCACGTGATAGTGGAAGCGGTAATTGCCCATCACCTCGAACTGATTCAGAATCCGGATGTTGGGATCGCTGGCCCGCAGCCGGTGGGTTTCGTCATAAATCTCTTTCACATTGCTTTCCGAGCCGACTGTCTTGATCACGTGCGCGCCATAGCTTTCGATGAGTTCGAAACGCTCCCGGCTCATGCCTTGCGGTAGCACCACCAGACTCTTGCAGCCCATGCGCCCGCCGACCCATGCCCCGCCAATGCCATAATTGCCGGTCGAGGGCCAGACCAGGGTATTCACCGCCGGGTCAACTTCTCCAAATAATTCTTTTTCCAACAGCACCGAATAAGCTGCGCCCACTTTATGACTGCCAGACGGGTATTCCCGCCCGTAAATCACCACAATATTGGTGTCCACGCCTGTCAGCTCGCGCGGCAGCACCAGGTAATAAATTTCGTTTTCGCTGTTGCGCCAGGTGATGTTGAACAGGTTAATAGGATCGAGTGGATCATTGACCCGCGCTTTAAGCGCTCGTTCGCGGATCGCAGGATCGATCTTATGGGGATGCAGCATTTCTTCAAAGGTTGGCCCGGTAATCACAACTTCCTCCAGCTAATCAAGGTTATGCTTGGTCGTCATCAATCAGCAAACGCTGTTCCATGACCCGCAGCTCGTTTTGCAGCTCATCACGCTGCCGCGCCAGCTCGCGATAACGGGACCGGTCTTCAGGGGACATCTGCTCCGTCCCACCACCAGAAGTGGTAATCAACTCGTTGATTTTCTTCTGCACTGCCTCGTAAAGCAGCACGGTTTTTCGGTACGTCTCTACATCGTGTAAAGTATCGTTCGAATCGTCCCCCATGGTCTCCCCTCGGTTTACACTTCCGGTTCTGGTGCCTCCATGCGGGGTTCAGTCTCCCGCAGTGTTTCCCGCTCGAAACCGGACTCGGATGCGACAATGTACAACGGTCGGTCACGCGCTTCGTCATAGATGCGTGCGACATATTGTCCCATAACAAACAGGAAAAACAATTGGAAAGAACTGAGAATCAGCAGGAGAACAATGGTCGTCACCTGTCCACCCAGGAAGCCGCTGCCCAATACCACGCGCAGCACGGAGATCACCGGGATCGCCAGGATCGCCAGCACGCCCAGCACAAAACTGACATAAATCATGATTTGCAGTGGGAAGTAGGAGAAGCCGGTGATGGCATCCATCGCGAAGCGCACCATCTTCTTCAGCGGATATTTTGTCTCGCCGCTGTAACGCGCCTGTCGCACATAGGAGATGCCCGTCTGCTTGAAGCCGATCCAGCTGGTCATGCCGCGAATGAAGCGATTGTGCTCGCGCATGGATTGCAGTGCATCAACCACTTTGCGGTCCATCAGGCGGAAGTCGCCGGTATCCAGGGGGATATCGACATCGGTAATCCGATAGATCAGCCGGTAGAAGATTTTGGCCGTCATCAGCTTAAACCAGCTTTCGCCATGACGTTCTTCGCGCACCGCATACACAACTTCATAACCCGCTTTCCAGCGCTCGATCATCTCTAAGATCATCTCTGGCGGGTCTTGCAGGTCGGCGTCGATAATCACGCAAGCTTCGCCGGTGGCATAATCCAGCCCGGCGGTGACTGCGATCTGGTGTCCGAAATTGCGTGCGAAGTTCACCACTTTAATGCGTGGATCCTCTTTGGAGAGTGCCTGGAGCATTTCCAACGATCGGTCACGGCTGCCATCGTTCACCGTCACCAGCTCCCAACTTTCCCCGGTTGAATTCATCACTTCCTGAAGGCGCTCGTAAAGCACCTGGATGTTCCCCTCTTCGTTGTAGATGGGGGCAATAATGGAATAACGTGGTCTCTCGGTCATTGAAGCCTCACAGTTTTCAGCACTTTCTGAACGGACAGCAAATCAGGCTCGACATGCAGTGCCTCGCCGACTGATTGCTGTGCGCGTTTGATGTCTTTTAAGCCATTACCAGTGATCACCAGTACAACACTTTCTTCGGGTTGGATTACTTTCGATTGTATAGCACGTTTTGCGCCTGCGTAAACCGCTGCCGCTGCCGGTTCCGCAAAGACACCTGTCAAACGGGCCAGCGGTGGAATTGCCGCTACGATTTCCTCATCTGTCACCGCCAGGAATACCCCCTCAGTTTCACGCACAGCGCGCAGCGCATGGGCGCGATCACGTGGCAGCCCGGCGGAGATGCTGTCTGCTACCGTATCCGCTGGCATCGGCCTCACTTCTGCGGCGCTCAGGCCATTTTCCCAGGCGTGAACCAGTGCTGAACTTCCTTTAGCTTGTACACCGATCAGGCGCGGAATCCGCTCTATCCAGCCCA
>JAIOHN010000938.1 GCA_019912985.1 Anaerolineae bacterium
GTTATATATATTATTACAGGAATTGCGCGATTTTGAACGGAGGAATATGTGAAAGACTTGATCAATATATCAGTCTACATTCCCGAATTTGTAAAAGAGGGATTGTCTGGCGGTATTTACGAGAGAGTTGGCGGGGTAATTAGAAATACCGCCAATAAAAACGTGGTTTGTTGGTTGAGAGATGCGGTAGCGAATCAATCGCACGGGTATAAGAATATTATCAGCAAATTCCCTCTAGGGACGGCCACAATCGTTGGTGCCGCTTTCATGTATTTAGAGCGAAACTTTGGGAGAATACATGAACAGCTTAATAGTTTAGATAAGAAATTAGATGCACAGAACTTGTCTAAGGTGCAATCTGGATTTGGCTTGGCAATAGAAGCCGAGAGATCTCTCGATTTAAGTGATGCAAAAATGGGGATGAACAGCGCGATTGTTTTATTAGAAGAAGGGAAGAATATTTTTAAAAATTTACTCAAAGACATAGGACCGTCCGACGCGGAATACGTTAATAAAACTTTTGGTTATGCAAGGCTGGTAGTTTGTACTCAATTATGCAAGGCGAGGGCTTATCTTTGGCGTGGCGATTATTCATTGGCGCGCCATGAGGTTGAGGATTTAAGGTTGTTTGTCAGGAATATGTGCAAGACTTATAGGGGTTATAGTGAATGGCGGTTGGACAAAAGGGACTCCATTGCCGGTCCAATCCGAGATCATTGTTTCGGTAAGTATCCGAACGAGGAGCTGCCCGCGTTATTGGATCTTGCAGAGTATTTGACAGGCTACTTATTGGAAATAGATGCTCTACAAAAGCGCGGGATACTGTTAAAAGATATTGACAATGAATTGTTTTTGGGAAGACAAATCAGCTAGAAGAAAAGATGATTAACATTTATTTGGGATAATTAGAGGAGGTGTTTTAAATGCTGCCTGTTATTGCTGCTGGTGCATGGGTTATTAGTCTCGTTATTGGTTTTTTCGCAAGAGAAAAGCTAGAACAAAGGACGGAAGAAATAAGGAAAGAAACGGAAAGGGCATGCCCTTACTCCGACGCGGAGATAGACAGGATATTTTTGGGAGAGGACTAGTACTCGGTAGTTTTGTCGCCACATGTAGGAAATACAGCGGAACGGGATTGCCTGCTAGATACATCCCCGCCCTCCTTTATAGCCCCCGCGCCTTCATCAGAAGAGCTTGTGTTGCGCCAGCGACATCCCTGCGGCGACGGCTGGGAATGCGAGGTATGTGAGGAAGCCTGGTCCCAATGCTTTTGCGCCTTCCCTAATGCCGTCTATATTGCCCCGTTCTTCCATAAGGTGTTTCGTGGTAAGCACGGAGGCTTTGCCTTCACTGTAATCGTTGTTCGATCTGCTGAATAGGATAGTGCCCGATTCGGGTTAATTTAAAGCCCCCATAGGGGAGAAGGAGAGGGTCAGGCATGGTTAGAACAATCAGAGCCAGATTTTCGCATGGCGTAATTGAACCTTTGGAAAAAGTAGAGATGCCGGAAGGTAAAGAGGTTACCATTACCATATCTGAAACGCTTACCAAAGAATTTATTCACGAAGAAGAACAAAGGGATAAAGAATGGGGCAATCTGGCAATGAGCGGTTTCGCTAACGATTGGGACAATGAGAAAGACGCAATTTATGACGATTGGAATGACCGCTATCATGTACAAAAGGGGTGATATCGTTACTATCGAGAGATTAATGAAAGCAGGCATAAACATACTATAATTCTTTTGAAAAGGAGAGGGAGTGTCATGTTACGAACAATTTTGGTAATCACCCTATTTTCGTTGTCATCTTTGTTTTCGTCGTGTGATAAGGTATATGCCGATGGTATTGGAGGGAAATTGCTAGAGGTGCTTCAAAAGGCAACTAGTTCAAATAGTCCGAAGAGCAGTAAAAGCAAAAAGGACAAATCAGCATCTAAGGATTCATCGATAAAGTATACTGTAAAACCTAGCGGCGCTTTAGCCGGGGGTGGTTTGGGTGGTTATGAAGTATTTAAGTTCGGGATGAGCGTAGATGCGATTAAGAAAAAAACCTCTTGTAATCTCGAAGAGGTAGTGGGAGCAAAGGGGTTTGTTCCTGGTGGAGACGTACTTGTGTGTCGTAATTTTTCTTTTGACGGTCAAACAGCCTTGGCG
>JAIOHN010000939.1 GCA_019912985.1 Anaerolineae bacterium
GCGTTGAGCGCGTGGTGAGGATTCCCTCATCTGCCGGAAACACCACCAACAGCAGGGCCGTCAGTGCCGCCACCAGATCGCCACCGGGAACCAGATAGCGCAGCAGCAAAAACAGCAGTAGCCCTTTGCCAAAGATTAACCCGGCCTGCAGCAGGTTATAACCCACGAACGAATCTGGTGTGAGATAATGCGCGATGGCGATGGGCAGCGCCTTGCCTGGGCGCGACTGGATTTCGACGCGGTGCCAGCCGCCCAGGCTGTCCTCGACATAAGCCCGATTACGCCATTCTTCCTGAATCCCCATGATGTTCCAGCCAAAAGGAACCCACAGCAGCACCACGATGACCAGCAGGCTGGCCGCAGTAATCAGGATGGAAAAATTGCGAGAGTTAGGGGTCATGACGTGGTTCGGGCACCCAGATCAGGGTTTATAATAAAGGCAGCATTATACAGCCGATGATTGAAAACTCAAGCGAAACCCATTGTGTCCGACGGAGTAAAGGAATAACCCGATGCCGCTGTATGATTACAAATGCCACCACTGCGACAACCAGTTTGAAGCCCGCCACGGCTTCAATGACGACGCACCGCCCTGCCCGCGCTGTGACAGCACAGATGTCCAGCGCCTTATCCTGAGCGCGCCCACGGTTGCCGGTGGGATGCTGACGCACCCCGGCGATGGGCAGAATGCCAGCAAGGAACAGCTTCAGGATAAATGGTCCGAGGAAACCCCCAAGCTGCGCAAAAAGCTGGTCGATAAACTGGGTGAGGATACCGTGCGCAAATATGCGCCGACACTTGGCTCCGAATAAAGATGATGTCGCCCGGACGCCCTCTGCATATCAAAAACGCGCTCATCTGGGACGATGAGCAGACCATCCAGCGCGATCTGTACACCGCCAATGGGCGGATTGTCGATCAACCGGCTAATGGCGCGCAAGTAGTTGATCTCGACGGCTTTACGCTTTTCCCCGGCCTGATTAACGCCCACGATCACCTGGAACTCAACCACTACCCGCGCAGCAAATTCCGCGAGGTATACGACAACGCCCACCAGTGGGGCGAAGATATGAACAGCCGCCTGGATAGCGAACCGTACAAATCGCTGCGCGCCTATCCCCTGTGGGATAAAGTGTTCATCGGCGGCCTAAAAAATCTGCTGTGTGGGGTGACGACCGTCGTGCATCATGGTCCACCCCATAAGCCGATGTTCCGCGCGGACTTTCCAGTGCGGGTGCTGAAACAATACAGTTGGGCACATTCCCTGCACTTCGACACCGATGAAGAAGTGGTACGCTCGTATCGCAGCACGCCAAAGGATTGGCCGTGGTTTATCCATCTGGCGGAAGGCACAGACGAAATCGCGGCAGGGGAATACCAGCGACTTAAAGCGCTGGGCTGTGTGGGTGAAAATACCGTCATCGTGCATGGTGTGGGCATGTCGTCAAAAGACATCGCTGATGCAGCGCAGATTATACGCGGTTTGGTCTGGTGCCCGACCACCAATCATTATCTTCTGGGAAAAACAGCATCTGTACGCGACTGGATCGGAGAGGGAGTCGATGTTGCACTCGGAAACGACTCACGACTGACGGCTGATGGTGATTTTGGAGCCGAAATCACAAATGGGCTCCACAAAAACGCCGTTGATACGAATATTATCGATGAGGCAATTAAGAGCCGCTCTGCAAAGATTATCGGCTTACCAGAGCTTGACCAATTAAACGCAGGTTCACCAGCAGATATTCTAGTAAATATTCGTCGCAAGCGAGGGAGCAATCAATTAATCATCCGTGACGGCCTTCCCCGGATTGGAGCGCCAGACATCATGGCAAAATTTCCCCGTGTACAGACCGTTGCCGCCACGCTTGATGGTGTCGAAAAGCGCATCCACATCGACCTCGCCCGCCAGATTCACCGCTGTCAGCTCAAAGAGCCGGGGCTGGAAGTGGATGCGCTGCCGCAAAAGCGCTTCTACCTCTTTTAACAGCACATGAGAGGCGTTGCCACCAAACACGCTTTACGCTAGTCTTGGATGAACGATGATGATCGGGAACAGCCATGACCGATATTCTCTTCGGCCAATCCTACTATCTGCGTTTTGACCCCAAGCTGTGGGATGCCATGCAGCCCTATCCGCCGCTCGGCACACTCTACGCCGCCAGCGTCATGCGCGAGAAGGGTTACTCGGTGGCGCTGTTCGATGCCATGCTGGCCGAAGGCCCGCCCCAATGGGCAGCGATGGTGCAGCAGGTCAAGCCGCGCTACGCCGTGCTGTTTGAGGATAACTTCAACTATCTCAGCAAAATGTCGCTGCTGCGGATGCGGGCCGCCGCCTTTGAAATGATTGACACGGCCAAAGCTGCGGGTTGCACCGTTATCGCCTGCGGTGCAGATATGACCGATCACGCCGAGCAGTATCTGCAACACGGCGCGGATTATGTGCTCATCGGCGAAGGTGAGGAAACCCTGGCCGAATTGATTGATTATTTGCAGGCCAGATCTGCCGCAGGGGTGACTCATGAGTCACCCCTACATGACTCGCCCCTGCATGACTCGCCCCTACACGAGTCGCACCTACCATCGCCCACTCATATCCGCAGCCTCGCCTACCTGCGCGAAGGGGAGGTCATCAAAACGCCACCCCGCCCGGTCATCCGTGACCTGGATGCGCTGCCTTTCCCCGCCTGGGACCTGGTGGACCATGACCAATACCGCCGCGTTTGGCTGGAGCATCACGGCTATTACAGTATGAATCTCATCACCACGCGCGGATGTCCCTTCCACTGCAACTGGTGCGCCAAGCCCATCTGGGGCCAGAAGTACAATGTCCGCAGTCCGCAGAATGTCGTGGCCGAAATGCAGTGGCTGAAAGCGAATTTCAACCCCGATCATATCTGGTTCATGGATGACATTATGGGCATTCAGGACCGCTGGATTGAGGAATTTGCCGACCTGCTGGATGCCGCCAACCTGCACATCCCCTTTAAGTGTCTCAACCGGGTTGATCTGCTGCTGCGTGGGCGCACCATCCCCGCGCTGGCGCGGGCCGGGGCGAAAATCGTCTGGGTCGGCGCGGAGAGCGGCAGCCAGAAAATCCTCGACGCGATGGACAAAGGCACGACTGTCGAGCAAATTTACGAGGCCACGCGCCAGCTTCATGCTCACGGCATCAAAGTCGCCTTCTTCCTGCAATTCGGCTATCCCGGCGAAACGCGCGAGGACATCGAGCTAACGCTCAAAATGGTGCGCGATCTCATGCCCGACGACATCGGCATCAGCGTCAGTTATCCTCTGCCCGGCACGCCCTTCTATGAGCGTGTGCAGCATGAACTGGGCGCGAAAGCCAACTGGCTCGACAGTGCCGACCTCGCCATGCTCTACCAGGGACCGTTCGCCACCGAGTTCTACCGCCAACTGCACACCGTCGTCCACAAGGATTACCGGTCGCGCAAAACCTGGTTGGAAATCCAGCGACTGCTTCGCAGCCCGCAGCATCTGCGTCCTGCGCACCTGCGCCAGATCGCCGCGATGATCTATCACCGCCTCACCCTGCCCAATGCCCGTGTAAAGCTCGACCAACTAGCGACCATCCCCGCCCGCCCGAATGTCACGCTCCATTAGCTATCGCCGCTAGCCCTCGCCGGGATTGAGCCGTATTGCTATTGACAGGGTTGGCACGGAAAAGCTACCCTTAGCATGTGAATATCATTTGAATACAGGACGAAAATATGTCGCTGAAAGTTACCCTATTTGGTGGGACAGGACAGGGCAAAACCACTTACACCCTGGCATTGTTGTATCTCATGGCAACCGGCATCGAGGGTTTCCGCATCGAGGCGGAAAATGCTGATAGCTCAACCAAGTATCTGAACCCCTGGCGCGATTTCGTCATCGCCAAAAAGTGGCCTGCCCCGACCATGGGCCGCCGCGAAGATCAGTTCACCCTGCTCTTTCAGAATCAGCCGATCACCGAGTTTCGCTGGGTGGATTACCAGGGCGGTGCGATCAACATCCCCACCGATGAAAGTGACGAGGCGGCGCAGCTCCATGCCGATATTCAGGAGAGCAACGCCGTCATCATCGTCGCCGATGCTTACACCATTGCCACCCGTCCGCTCATCGAAGCCGAGATGCTCACCTCATCAACCTACATCTTTAACCTGCTCAACACCTATAAATTCAAGTCTGCGCTGGCCGGAGATGACATCAACAAAGGGATTACCATCGCGCTGGTGCTGACCAAAGCGGATGTGCTGCCAGAAGAATTCCGCGTCAATAATTACCAGGGCCTGTTCGACCGCTCGCGTGAGGTCTTTCGCGGCGTGGTGGATTTTGTCGAGGAGCAGCGCGCCCAGACCAGCAGCCTGCGCCCCTGGCTCTATCCCTCTGGCATGATCCCGGTCTCGATCGTCGGTGAAGGCAACGCCTCGGTCGCAGACCCCGGCCAGGGTTATGAGCTGGCGACCTTTGACCTGAACGGTCCGCCAGAACCGGTCAACGTGCATTATCCGTTCCTCTATGCCATCGGCAATGAGCTGGACCGCAACGCGCTTTACCTGGAAGAAGAGGAAGGCGAGCTGGAAGCACGTTTCAACCGCCTCAACCGCAACGTGTTGAATAAAATCCTGCGTGGGCGGACGATCAAACAGGTTTATCAGGAGCGTCAAGCCGTGGCGGAGAAATTGCAGGAGTTGGAACCGAAAATCCGAGCGGTAACCTCGGTCGCCAACAAAAAAATGCGTTCCTTAATCCCCTCATAGATGAGGGAGGCGCATTGTGAATTATGAGGTTTTCCTGTTCACGCGCAACCAGCGCCGTGATTTTACGGCGTTTATTCGCCCCAGGGAGCTGACAAACAAGGAAGTCAGCACCATCGCCAGCGCCCTGAACTACGTCAACGATATTTCCGCGCTCACACCCGCCTGGCCTGCGCTCTACTGCTTCGCAATCGGCCAGTATGTGCTGCTCCTGCGCCACTACGATAGCGGACGCAAACATGCCGGACGCAGCATTTCGATGCTGGAAGGCATCGCCGTCAAAACGACACGCGCCCGTCACTTCGCGCTGGCCCTGCCACATTTTCTGGCGCATCAGGATGAACTGCTGGCAATCAGCCGCATCATTGATGACATTGAGACGCAGACCGTAGAGGAATCGCGCGATTACCCGTGGCCCAATGTGCAGGCGGCAGAGGTTACCGAAGGCGCAGCCGATGAGCTGATTAGCGAGTTTATTGTGCGCCTGGGGGAAGATCGGCTGTTCATCCCCTTTGATGAGGATGGCCGCGAGACGCTGATCGCCGCGCTGTCGGATTCGCGCTTCCCGACACTCCACTTCGCGTTCGGCACCAATTCCGATGTGCTGACGCGCCTCAGCAGTGCTGGCATTACCGTGGATATTGTAAGCTACTTCAACACCACGACACCCAGCCTGCGTGATCGACAGACCAACGAGATCACCAGCGAAATCAGCAACTATGTCAGCCGGAAGCCGCGTCCACTACCACAAACGCCCACTGCTGACCAGCCACCTGCGGACTTGCCCACACCGCGCCAATCCAGGGCTGCACCACGTCACCCTGCACAGCCTGACCCATTAGCGCAGTATGATGCCGGGAACAATGCCATGCTGACCCCGCGCCAGATGGCCCGCCAGCAAGCCGAGGCCGAACGTCAAAACGCGGAGGCAGAACCACAGTCTGAATCACCTTTTACGTGGTTAGGCCATCTCATCGCCCGCCTGTTGGGGAGAAAATAAATCAGGCGGGCGACAATAAGCTTAAAACGGCCACAGCAGCGGCGCGGCGATCAGCGTGATAATCAGGCTGATGAAAATCAAGGGAACACCCACCCGCGCGTAATCGCCGAAGCGATAGTGACCGGCGCTCATGACGAGCGTATTCACCGGAGATGCCACAGGCGTGGCAAATGCCATCGACCCGGCCATCGCCACCGCGATTAAGTAGGCCTCTGGCTGCACGCCGACTTCAATCGCAGCGGCCAGTGCCAGCGGTGCCACCAACACCACCGTCGTCGTATTGGAAAGTACCTGTGTCAGCAGGGCCGTGAAGACGAACAAGCCACCCATCACCCATACCGGTCCCATCTGGCCGAGTGTACCAACAAAAGCGGTCGCCATCACATCAACCAGTCCCACATTGACCAGTGCGGTGCTCATCGGCAGCATCCCGGCGATCAGGACCAGACTTTTCCAGTCAATCGCATCATAAGCATCGTCAATGTTGATGCAGCCGGTGAGAATCATCAACCCTGCGGCCAACATACTGGCGAGCGTAAGCTCCATGACGTTCAGTGCGATCAACGCCACCATGCCCACCAGCATTACCAGGGCGACAGGTGCCTTGTGCCATGCGCCCAATGCGCCCAATGCCGCTGCTTCGCGCTCACCCATCACAACGAAATCCTGCCGCAGCCGCTTGAGTGCGAAAATATCTTTCCACTCGCCCTGCACCAGCAGCACGTCACCAAATTTCAGCGGCGCTTCCTTCAAGTCAAGTTGTTCTTCCGTTCCGGGGCGGCGCACACTCAATACGGTCAGGCGATAGGTCGAGCCAAAACGC
>JAIOHN010000095.1 GCA_019912985.1 Anaerolineae bacterium
GGGAATATACCGCTTACATTTGTGTATTGCTCGTTTGCCATGCTAGCGTTCTTTCTGAGTGTGTAGGAAGTAAAACAGCGTTACTCCGGTTTGCGGGCGAAACGTGCCATACGGCTGGCATCATCACCCTGCGGAATCCACCAGCGCATTGCAGGACGCGGCTCGCCCAACAGCCAGCGTTCCTCCGCTGAGAGGTTTTCAAGGTCGGCTGCTGCCGGGAAGTCACGATCAACAGGACGCATCCAGGTGGGGCAGTAGCTGATGTAGACGTTTTTGCGCTCGACTTCGGACTGATTGGGCATGGCGGCATGCCATAATGCCTGATGGAATACCACCACTGTCCCGGCCTCGACATTGAACTCGACCAGATCGTCGGCGTAATCCGCCACATTGAAGTTTTTCTTGTTGCCATCCAGTTCTTCATGCCGGTGCGTGCCGCGAATAACCTGGAGCGCGCCGCCTGTGCCGTGTGTGAGATCGGTCAGGAAGTAGCCGAACTTGAGGTAGTGCAGGCCCATCATGCCATCCACGCGCGGAAACAGCCCCGGACGCGGGCCATCGGCGTGCCAGTCGATGCTGGCGGCGAAGTCCTTTTTGGCAGCGTCCTGGTCGGCTTCCTGCACGCGGCTGATAAAGTTAGATTGATTCAGGTGGAACATGGGGCCGAAGGCATCGTAAGCCAGTTGCAGCGCCGGTTCGTACATCATCAGCCGCCGGAACGCCGGATCATGATCTACACAGTTGTGCAGTTTGACGCTCTGGACACTGCGATTGCTCTGACGCTGCTCAGCCGTGATGCGGTCAATCGCACCGATTACATCGTTCGCCAGATCTGCAGGCAACTTGTGTGGCAGCACCGCGAACCCATCACGCGCCAGTTGGGCATTGAGCTGGTCGCGCTCGTCGTTCGTCAACCGGGTTGTTTCCTGTTGCGTAAAAGTCATCGATCAGGCCCTTTTTCTATTGTTAACCCTTCAAACCAGAGATGTTGGCACCCTGGATAAACTGTTTCTGGAAGATGAAGAACACCACCAGCACCGGAATAACCATCATGACTGTGGCCGCCATCTGCTGATTCTGCATCCCACCCTGGCCCGGCAGACCCTGGAAGTAGTAGAGGCCCAGTGCCAGCGTATGCAAGTTTTGATCTTTCAGGTAGATCAGCGGCCCCAGGAACTCGTTCCAACTGTTCTGGAAACTGAGGATGGCAATGACGATGATGGCCGGTTTTGCCAGCGGCACCATAATGCGCGTAAAAATCATCATCTCGCCTGCGCCGTCAATCTTGCCAGAGTCGATCAGGTCCTGCGGGATGCCCAGGAAGAACTGGCGACAGAGGAAGATGAAAAATGCGTTGCCGAAGTAATGCGGCAGAATCAGCGGCCAGAAGGTGTTGACCAGGCCAATCTCGTTATAGGCGATGTACACTGGGATGAGCAGCACCGCGAAGGGCAGCATCATGGTTGCCAGCAGCACCAGGAACAGTGTGTCGCGGTAGGGAAAGCGGAAACGCGCAAATCCGTAGGCCACCAGTGTTGACGAGACCAGATTGCCGACCATCGTCGCTGCTGTGATGACGATGGTATTGCGGAAGGTGACGTTGAAATTCCAGAACCGGAGCGCCTCGGTGTAGTTTTCAAACTGCCATGTCGTCGGAATCCATTCCGGCGGGAATTTGCCCACCTGCTGGATCGGCATGAAGGAAGTCATGACCATCCAGATCAGGGGCAGGATAAACCACAGACTGCACCCGATCAGCACCAGATAGAGCAGGACCTTGCCCCCATACCTGCTGATGTTGTCGCGCCAATAACTGTGCTGTGGGCGGTCTACTGAACTTTGAGAAATAGTCGTCATCAAATCACCCCTTTAATTGTTATAGAACACCCAGCGATTGGATGTGACGACGATAACGGCGGTGAACAGGAAAACGATCATGAACAGAATCCACGCCAGCGCCGAGGAATATCCCATCTGCGGTGGCAGGTAGGAGAAGGCGTAGTCGTAAATGTGGAGGACAAACGTTCGCGTGGCATCGCGCGGGCCTCCATTCGTCATAATCAATACCTGACTGAACACCTGAAAGGCGTTGATGATGTTAATGAGGACGTTTAAGAAGATGGTCGGAGTCATCAACGGGATGGTGATGCGGAGCATACGCTGTAAGCCGCCCGCACCGTCAATCTTGGCCGCGTCGTAATACTCGACGGGGATATTTTGCAACCCAGCCAGGAAGATAATCATGGTGACGCCAACCCAGGTCGTACTCATGATTAACAGGCCCAACATCGTGTAATCGGGGTCACTCAACCAGCGGATGCGGTCTATACCAACCACTCCGAGGAACCAATTTAGCAGGCCGAAACGTCCATTGAGGACATAGAGCCAGATCATCGACAGCGCGACGATGGGGACCACCGAAGGCACATAAAACAGGGTGCGCCATAACCCCAGAAAGCGGACTTTGGCATTCAGCAGCATCGCCAGCAGAAAGCCGAGCACGATACGGATGGTGACCGAACCCGCTACATAAGTGGCCGTGTTGCCAAGGGATTTCCAGAAAAGATCGTCTGAACCCAAAATTTTGGCGTAATTATCTGTGCCGATCCACACGGGGGGTTGGATAATGGTGTATTTCGTAAAACTCAGTAAGAACGAAGCTATAAACGGCCCCAACGTGAACACAAGCACACCGATAATCCAGGGGCTGATGAACAACAGCCCGGTTAAGGCTTCGCGCCTGCGCATTGGTGACAGATCGCGCCAGCGCTCTCGTCTTTTGGGACGTTGTTGAAGCTCCGAACTGAATGTTGTTGCCATAACGCGCTCCTCTATCCATTCCCACGAACCAAGGCGATTCCAGACTGCCTGCCGGGGACGTTCTTTCTCAAAATCAACAGGGCTAAAGGATAGCCCAGGGACACGGTTGCCCGCGTCCCTGTAACATTATGCTAAAAAACTGCTTAGGAGTACTCAGCCCAGAATTCATCCAGCAGGGCCTGGATTTCAGCCTCGGCAGATGCCAGTGCATCTTCGATGGTGGCGTCGCCGTAGAGGACGGAGTCGGTCATTTCAGTGATAATCTGGCCCACCTGTGGCTGGATCGGGGAGATCGTAGAGACGTTGTCCAGCGCGGCCACGTCGAGAATCTCTGCCGCGCGCGGGTGAGACTCACCGTCTTTCAGGTAGCCATCGCAGTCCTTGAGTGGTGACGGACGCTGCTGCTGTTGGATGAACCAGCAGGCACCCACGTCATCCATATTCGTGGTCAGCCATTTCACCAACTGCCACGCTTCATCTGGATGGGCGGCGTTCTGCGGGATCATGTAACCCCAACCACCGTAGGTTGAACCACGACGATCCGGGCTGCCGCTGGGGCCATAGGGAACTGGCGCGATGCCGTAGTCAAGATCGGGGGCATATTCATCAAGCTGGAAGAGCACCCAGGAGCCGTTGATCTGGATTGACTCGAGATCATAGAAGAAGATGTCCTGATCGAGTTCAGCGCTGCCTTCATAGAAGGAGCGGACTTCTTCCACACCGAAATTGACATCATCGGTGAAGCTCTTCATGAATTCCAGGGTTTCCATACCGGCCTGGTTGTTGATGGTGACGGTACGCAGGTCTTCGCTAATCCAGTCCTGACCGTCCGCATTCAACCACATGAGGAACGCAGGCTGCTCACCACCAGATTGCAGGACATCAATGCCCACGCGATCGAGGAAGCCATCTTCACCAACGGTCAGCTTCTCGGCTGCAGCGCGCAGTTCGTCCCAGGTCTGGGGGAAGTTTTCGGGGTCCAGCCCGGCTTCACGGAATTGTTCTTTGTTGTACCAAATGATATTCAGCGCACCACCGGTTGGCTGGGGCAGCATGTAGGTCTGGCCGTTGTACTGGTTGCCTGCGAATTCGGAGGGGATGAAGATGTCGGGTGAGATACCGTCCGCTTCCATGTAGGAATCGAGCGGAATAATCGCATCCAGCACTGCAAAGCCCGGCAGGTCCTGGCGACCAAACATGGTCACATCCGGCGGATTGCCCGCAGCAACTGCCGTCAGCAGATTCTCGAGGCGGTTATCCCAGGGAAGGAAAACGGTTTCCACGCAGATGCCCGGATTGGCGGCTTCAAATGCCTCGACCTGCGCGTCCATCAACGGGACACGGTTGCCACCCCAGTGATGCCAGAATGTCAGATTGACATCACAGGAGGCATCTTGAGCAAAGGCCACAGTCGTAAACGACAGCACAAGCGCAAGAATCATCAAAAAAAGTATAGACTTAGTCTTCATTGCTAGATTACTCCTGGTAAATGATTTAGCTTTGTTGATAAACGGAAATTCGTATTTTTTGCCCACGGTGTACCGGCTGGTGGGACCGCTTGATGTATTCAATACACATCTACCGATAGGCTTCACCGATTTCTCTCTCCTGTATAGATCGACAGTCTGATGAGTTCGCAATGAAACAGGTTGCTCATGTCGAACTCCGGATTACCAAATGTGAGGGGACGACTGTCAGCGTGGTTTCCTGATCAGGGTCGTCCAGAACATGGAGCAGACGTTGGGCGGCAAGCATCCCAACGCGATGCATATCGAAATCAATGCTGGTGAGCGGCGGGTCAGTGTAACGGCCTATATCAATGTTGTGGAAGCCGACGACTGCAATATCCGACGGTACCTGCCGGCCCAGCTCACGGATGGCTTGCATACCGCCAATCGCCATCAAATCAAATGAGTAAATAATGGCATCCAGATCCGGTCGCGCGGTCAACAAATCCTTCGTGCTGAGATAACCGGATTCGCTGTTCCAATACCCCGCAACGACATCTTCCGGGTGATAAGGCAGGCCATTATTAATCAGGCCGCAGATCAGGCCGTCGAGTTTTTCCTGGCTGGTGGTAGTCAGGTCGGGACCGTTGACGAGGCCGATGCGCCGCCGCCCACGTTCAACCAGATGCTGGACCGCCATCCGCATCCCATAATGCACATTCGCCATCACCGCATTGACATCCATTGGCAGCACGTGTGAACCCGCGACCACAAAACTCAAGCCGCTTTCCTGCAGGGCATGTACGAAATGGTTATGAACCTGACCGCCCAACATGATGATGCCGTCGACGTTGTCGTCATGGATAAAGCGCACGGCTGTGCTGCGATCGTAGTCGCCGCGCTGGAGATAGGATTTGATGCCTAGCGGGTTAAGCACTTTCTGAATGCCCAGCATGAGCTGGCGCTCGACACTATCTGAAGCGGTTTCTCCCATTCCATGAGGCTGTGCGTCTTCGCGAATGAGCAGTGCAATGGTGTCGATCGCCTTGCGCTCGCTGCGCAAGTTCTCGACCTCATAGCCCAGTTCAGCAGCGGCCTGACGGACAATACGACGTGTATGGGGGCTGATATAAGGATAATCGTTGAGTGTGCGCGACACAGTGGAGGCAGAGACGTTGGCTTTGCGGGCGATGTCGCGGATGGTTACGCGATTTTTAGAAGGCGGATTCGAGAGTTTCATTAAAAGAACTACTATTCTGTATCACAGAAGTCTTGTTTATTAACTGTAGTTTAGTGAGTGTTGCGACAGTTTGCAACATGAGCTGCAATTTCTGCAACAAACATGCAACAAAGTTGCTTATTTCGGGCGTTAAGATAAATAGGCATTCGCTGTGCTGGGCTGCTCTTTGTGCTATATAGCCAAGTCCAGCAGTGATCAGTAAGCAACTTTATATCAATTGTATCAAAAAAGGCGGCGACGAACCTTTAGATCGCTGCTGAAATGATTGCAACAAATATCATTGGAGAAGCTATCAGGAGAAAATAATGCGCATTCTTTACATTGATATTGATAGTTTACGACCAGATCATCTCGGCTGTTATGGCTATCCCCGCAATACCAGCCCCAATATTGACCGTGTGGCCCAGCAGGCGACGCGCTTTGAAAATTGTTACGTGTCTGATTCGCCCTGCCTGCCCTCGCGGACGGCTTTATTCTCCGGTCGGTTTGGGTTTCACACGGGTGTGGTCGGGCATGGCGGCACGGCGGCACAGCCAATCGTGGAAGGGCCGACGCGCGGCTTCAACGACAGCTTTGCGCGAACCAGTTGGATGCGGGCGCTGCGGAAACAGGGTTATCGCACTGGGACGGTCAGCAGCTTTGGCGAGCGTCATGCAGCCTGGCACTGGTACGCCGGATTTAACGATATTCTGAACTGTGGCGGCCACGGCAACGAGATCGCGGAGTCGGTGACTCCGCTGGCGCTGGATTGGCTGGGGCAGCATGGGCAGGGCGAAAACTGGTTTCTGCATGTGAATTACTGGGATGCCCATTTGCATTACCGGACGCCGATGGCGTTTGGCAACCCGTTTGAGGACGACCCGCCGCCGGACTGGATTACCGAGGAATATATCGAGGAATCGCAGGACAGCTGCGGGATGCGCTGCGCACAGGAAGCGCTTGGTGATGGCTGGGGAACGGCGGCGGATGTCGCCAGTTATAAGAACTTCCCGCGCGAACCGGCGCAGCTCAAGTCGCTGGCGGATGTGAAGCAGTGGGTGGATGGTTATGATGTGGCGGTGCGCTATATCGATTCGCATATCGGCCAGCTTCTGGATTTGCTGGAATCCCAGGGCGTGCTGGAGGATACCGCCGTGATCATCAGCGCCGATCATGGCGAGCATTTAGGCGAATTGAATGTGTGGGGCGGGCATCACATGGCGGACCACTGGATTAACCGAGTGCCACTGGTCGTCAAGTGGCCGGGAATCACGACCGCCGCGCGTGAAGATCATGCACTGCATTACCAGTTTGATTGGGCCGCGACGGTGATTGAGCTGGTCGGCGGCGAAGTGCCTGAGAACTGGGATGGGGAGAGCTTCGCGCAGGCGTTCCGTGAAGGAACAGAAGCCGGGCGCGATTATCTGGTGCTGAGTCATGCGGCGATGACGGCGCAGCGGGCGGTGCGCTTTGGTGATTACATCTGCCTGCGGACCTATCACGATGGGTTTAAGCTGCTCGACCCGATTCTGCTGTTTAACCTGCGGGATGATCCACATGAGCTGAAGAATATCGCGCCGGAGAATGATGCGCTGGTGAACCGGGCCATGCGCTACCTGATTGACTGGCAGGGGGAGATGCTGCTCAGCAGCATTTCGGATACCGACCCGATGGCGACGGTTCTGCGTGAGGGTGATCCCTTCCATTCGAAGGGACGGATGCCTGCCTATCTGGAACGGCTGCGCAGCACTGGTCGAGCGCACCTGGCCGAACGCCTTATCGAGCGACATCACTTATCATCGTAGGGATTGCGGAACGGTGTCCTGTTGCGGCTGCGATGGGACGCCGTTTATTTCACGTGTGCTGGCGGTAATGATCGTAGACTTCGCACCCTCATCCACGGGATGATCGGCTGATTCTCCGCCTTTGCTTTGCCGCTCTTATCATAGGGGCAAACTCTGACACAGCCTGTCAGCGTTTGATGCGATCAGCTCTCAGATAAAAAGCTAGCGTAGAGGAATGTAAAGGACGTGGTTTTCGAGCTCAGACGGCTCAAGTACACCCAGAACGATCAACAGTTCATTTATCGCCTGCCCGACAGGGATGTCATTCGAAACTTCGATGACACCAGGCATAGGTAATCCTTGTTTGACACGTTGGTAAGCGTACCGCGTCATCGTATTCACATCATGAGTTAGTAGAATCCGATTTTCATCAGCAGCCCATTGCAGAACTACAGGGTCCTCAGCCTGATAAACTTCCACATCCTGAACTCGGACTATATCCAGATTGGAGTTTTCTCGCAGTAGTCCCCGCAGAATATCATTGTGGAAATTTTCATCCGTTAGGAGACGCATTATACTTTGTTTTCTTTGTCCTGCTGTGCCAAACGATTAAGCAGTTTTTCACGCAGACTGTCGGAGGGTGACAGTTCCTCAAACTGCGTGCGCGCTTGTTCATTGAGTTTGCGTAGTTCGCGGATGTATTCATCTACTACTGCGCGATTTTGCAGGTAAAAGCCGATGACTACATATACATCAGCCAGATCAAGCGCCGGATAATGATGAACGATTTCTTCAGGCGATGCGCCCCGATGAAAGTCCGCGATTACGGTATGCAGTGTGACCCGGCTGCGGCCAACACGCAGAGTATTATCCTGATCTCGGCGCAGCGGGACATCAATTGGAACGGGTGTCGCAATCATAGGAATACCTCTCACTCTGCTACGATTATACTTCAGGATGCCATAAAAAAGGGCCTGCCAGCGGCAAGCCCTTGTCAAGGTCAGGTGAATGTAAATTATGCGGCGGACTTGCTCGCGCGGCGGCGCTTGATCTCCGGCCACAGCAGCAGCGCGATCAAGCCGTTGAGGACGACGATCACCGTGCTGCCTTCATGACCGAGCACGCCCAGCGGCAGCGGCAGGTCAATCACGAACGCGCCGAGGACCAGCATCACAATCACGGCGATAGAGAAGGCGATATTCTGCCACACCACGCGCCGCGCCTTCTTGCTTAACTGGATGGCGTAGGCGATCAGCTCCAGCTTGTCGCCCATCAGCACCAGGTCGGCGGTTTCAAGGGCGACATCGGTCCCTGCTGCGCCCATCGCGATGCCGATGTCGGCCATTGCCAGACCGGGCGCGTCGTTCACGCCATCACCGACCATGGCTGTTGGGCCAACTTCCTGCTGAATCTGCTGGATGACGCCGACTTTATCCTCTGGCATCAACCCGGCATAGACCGCGTCGATTCCGACTTCGCTGGCGATGTGCTGTGCCACCAGCGCGTTATCGCCGGTCAACATCGCCACCCGCTCGACGCCATTCGCTTTCAGACGCGCGATGACATCTTTGGCTTCGGGGCGAAGTTGATCAGCCATGGCGATCAAGCCCAGCCAATCCTGGTCGCGCTGGACAATCACAATACTCTTGCCCTCATTTTCCAGCTGCTCACGAGCTGCTTCCATCTGTGAGGGCAGATGCCCCCCTTCCAGCATGTATTTGGGGCTGCCCAGGCGGATGATGTGTCCATCGAGACGGGCCTCAATACCTTTGCCGGGAATGTTCTCGAAATCCTCAACCTCGCTGAGCGTCAACTGCCGCTCTTGCGCGCGGGCCATGACGGAGCGTGCCAGCGGATGCTCGGAGCGCGCCTCGACCGAAGCGGCCACGCGCAGCAGCTCGTTTTCGCTGATCTGATCACAGGCCACGAGATCGGTCACAGCCGGTTTGCCCACCGTCAGTGTGCCGGTTTTATCGAAGGCAACCGCCTTAATGGTCGCCATCTGCTCGATGTACGCGCCGCCTTTGAACAGCACACCGTTGCGTGCTGCTGAGGCGATGGCCGAAATGAACGATGCTGGCGTGCTGATAATCAGCGCGCAGGGTGAGGCAACCGTCATCAACACCATGGCGCGGTAGAAATGCGCGCCGAAGTCATCGACCAGGCCGATGGCAGGTGGGACAACGATAAACAGGGCCACCGCGAAAATGATGAACATGGCGTAATACTGCTCGAAGTTTTCCAGGAAGCGCTCGGTCGGCGCTTTGGTATCCTGGGCCTCTTCCACCATTTTGATGACCCGGGCCAGAGTGGTGTTGGACGCCGGTTGGGTGGCTTTGACATCGAGCACGCCCTGCTGGTTAAGCGTCCCGGCGAAAACCAGATCGCCAACCACTTTTTCCACGGGCATCGATTCCCCGGTAATTGGGGACTGATCTACGGCAGAGCGCCCGCTGATGATCTCGCCGTCCACCGGGATGCGTTCACCGGGCTGGATGAGCACTGTTTCGCTCACACGGATGTCGCTGGCTTTGACGGTGATAATCTTGCCGCCGCGTCGCACACGGGCCTCTTCCGGGTAAAGTTTCATCAGGCTCTTGATGGCCTGACGGCTGCGCCCGATGGCATAATCCTGCAACACGTTGCTCAGTGAGAACAGGAACAGCAGGATCGCACCTTCGTGCCACTGGTCAATCGTGGCCGCGCCCAGGGCAGCCAGCACCATTAGCATGTCCACATCAATGCGACGTTCGATCAGGCTGGCGATAGCGGTCTTTACACCAAACAATCCACCTGCCACATAGGAGATGATATTCAAAATCAGAATCAGCACTGCCGGGGCTTCGAGCCGTTCGGCCAGCAGGCTGAGCAAAATCGCGGCCAGGGTGACGACCACTAGACGAGGCTCCCACCACGCCTTGGTGAGCCAACGCGGCGTTTGCGATTCATCTGAGGTGAATGTCTGGGTTATGGTGTTGTGGGCGGTCTTCGTTGAAACACCCATGATCTTCATCCTTTCCTGCAACCGGTGTTAAAACAGAATTCCGTTTGCGATGAAGATATTTTAACATAGGTTAATTCATAATTCAACGACGTTTGTCATGAATTTTGCGAACACTCATAATCTCTTTAGTGGTCAGTTAAACTCGGCGTTTTCGGTATCCACCAAAAACCGGCATAGTCAAGCGCGTATGATGCAAGTATCCTTATAGAATGCCTACACCGTTTACCCATCTTGCCGTCGCTCAACGACTCCTTACCGATCCGGCGATTCCCGGTTCGGTGAAGCTATTTCTGCGCCAGCAGCGCAGCGCATTTTTGCTGGGGAATATCGCTGCGGATGCTCGCGTGAACAGTGGAACCTCGCGCACGGATACGCATTTCTATAGTTATGACAAGCCGATTGAGGAGCACCCCTGGCGGCTGATGCTGCGCCAGCATCCAGTTTTGCAATCAGCCACGGCAGCCGATCAGCAGGCGTTTCTGGCGGGTTATGTCGCGCATCTGGCGATGGACGAGTACTGGTCGCTCAACATGCTGGCACCCTATTTCGTCCGAGGCGAGTGGGAGACATCCGAGTTCCGCTTTTTTATGCTGCACATCATCTTGATCTATATGGATGAACGTGATTACGGTCAGCTTGAAGACTGGCAGTGCGGGACACTAGAAGCCGCACAGCCTGATCACTGGCTGCCGTTTATGGATGATGATACACTGCGGGGTTGGCGCGATTTCATCGCGCGGCAGATCGCTCAGGGCAGTGAGACTCTAGAGGTTTTTGGCGGACGCATTAAGAAAACTCCGGCGGAGTTTCGGGCAGAACTGGACTCAGTGGAACGGATGCAAGCGGATCTCTGGGACCATATCTCTCATGAAGTGCTGGCCCAGGTGGAAGCGGATATGTACCAGTTTGCGCAGGAGCAAATGCTTGTCTACCTGCGCGAGTACACAACAGCCTAGCCGACTACTGCTGTGCCATCTGCACTCTCGGCCAGTAATGCGCGCGCCTGCCACAGGTTATCGGCGAAAACCACATTGGTTGTTGCGAGTTCGTTGATGGCGCACAGCATCTTATAAATGCTGTGGACCAGGGCATTTGCCCCCACCACAACAATCAATCCGCTGCGTTTCTCACCCATCTCCAACAGGCGCTTTGTATTTTCCAGATTTTCCATATCGAATAACGTTTCAGTCGATAAGTTAAATTCACTGCTGAAATCCAGGATGATGTTAATTTTGTAGTTGATATGTTCGACCGCGCGTTTCACTTCTTCCGTTACGTTGAACATTTCATCCCAGGTCCAGCTTTCGTGAATCACGCATTGCATGACGGACTTGGTGTCATCATCCCAATAAAGCTCAATACCCATAGTGGGTTCCTTATATTCTTGGATTTCAGGGGCTGGACCTTCACAGAACGAGAAAGTTTTCAATTGTAGTATACCTGAGTTAAAGTCAAAGAGAAAAGGACCTGACCTATTCCAATAAATTTCATTTACCGGGTGATCAGGTCCTCAGGTACCTACCTGTTTAAAGGGCAGTCTGCGCTTCTGAAACGTGCTGTTGTTCCAGATAGCGACGTGCTGCCGCGAGGTCATCGGTGAAATACACACCGGTACTGATATCGGGGGTAAGATTGCGAAAAGTCTCATACACCAGACGTATAAACCTACTGGCCCCGGCGATCACGACTCGCCCGCGTGATTCAGATGCTTTCTTCGCCAGCGTTTTTGCCTGTTGGTGTCCATTGAGGCTAAAGATCATGCCGGAGGGTATGAGATCGGCACTCGAAAAGTCAAGGATGGCGTCGACACGCTGATTAACTTCGCTCGACATCCGTTTTACTTCATCCAGCGTATAGAACAGCTCATTCCAGGTCCAATGCTGTTTAAAGGTACAGCGGATGATGGTTTGCTGCTGGTTATCCCACTCTACTAAGATTCCCATGTGTTTCCCCCACTCTGTACTGTCTATATTATCGCCTCGAAAAATGATTTTCATCTCAACAGGTGATTAAGAGTGAATGAGGCCAGTTGTTCGCAGATTAGAACAAATCCAGCATGCAGGACGTAGTAAGTGGTGATGATTCATATAGTAAAGAAAATACACCATGACTGAAACATTGGTAGAAACTACTCCCTCCAAAACCTCGATCTGGTCGGTGCTGCGCTTCCGTAATTTCCGTTTTTTGTGGGTTGGGGAAGGGATTTCGCTGCTGGGCGACCAGTTTTATGTGATCGCGCTGCCGCTGCTGGCGCT
>JAIOHN010000940.1 GCA_019912985.1 Anaerolineae bacterium
CAATAAATATATGTGTATAATAGTAGGGATAATTCTACTGACTTTCAGGAATCACTTTTTATGGATTCGACTGCAAAATATCACTATGAAGTTGTGTTTGAGCGAGACTTTTTGAAGAAAAAAGGTGAGGAATATCAAGACTTTTTTTCAACGATAATGGAAAAATGCTATCCTGGAGATTTCATTCGTACCCGACCGTGGGGGAATTTAGGAGATCGGAAGAACGATGGGTACATTCGTTCTAAACGGATTCTTTTTCAGGTATATGCTCCAAATGAAATGTCAGCTAAAGAAGCTTTAAAAAAAATTAACGAAGACTACGAAGAAGCTAAACCATATTGGACTCCGCACTTTGATCAATGGGTATTTGTGCATAATTCACGTAATGGTTTAGGGCCTGAAATTACACGTAAATTGCTTGAGCTAGATAAACTCCGTCCTCCAAATGTTACTCATTGGGGTTATCAAGAGCTTTGGAACGAGGCTTCACAACTTGATGATATAAATATGCAGTCTTTGTTTGGGCCTGCTATTTCTTGGAAAGATATGCTTCAACTCAGCATGGAAAACATCCGCCATGTGCTTTCTTATATTGCCGAAAATTCAATTGCTTTAGATACAGATCTGCGTCCATTTCGGCTTGAAGATAAAATTCAGGCAAATGGTTTGTCCCTCCATGTTCAAAATCTTCTGAAACTGGGCATGCAGGGTTCTTTCAATGTAAAAAATTTTTTTAGTAAGTGGCATGATGTGACGTATGGTGAACGTATAGCGGAGGCGTTTAAGAAAAGGTACGTTCAACTTAAAGATAGCGGAGAATCTCCTGACCAGATTTTTATACATCTATGGGAATTTGCTGGAGGGAGAGAAGCCGTAAATCCCGGTGAACTAGTAGCGGTTTACGCTATTTTGTTCTATTTTTTTGAAAACTGTGATATTTTTGAGCGACCGCGTGAAGGTATAGGTGATGATTCTTCCAACTAAACATATTAGTGAAGAACGCGCACTTTTGCATATAGGAGCGGAAATTTTGGAGACACTTAAAGAACCAAAGACTGTCTCCCGTTTATGGAATGACTTAAAGTTACTGCGTCGACGTAACACAAATTACTCATCAGTGACATTTGATTGGTTTATACTTGCCCTCGATTTTTTGTACATAATAGGTGCAATTGAGTTTCGAAGTGGGTATATATCGAAATCAGAGGCTATTCCGTGATACATCGAATATATAGTAACTTACCCTCATTCAAAGAACTGGTATTTTCGCCAGGTCTAAATATATTACTTGCAGATCGGGAAACTAACTCTTCTGAAAAACAAACGCGTAATGGTGCTGGTAAGTCAAGTTTCGTGGAAATTATTCATTTCTTGACAGGCGGAAATGTTGATCCTGATTCTATATTTCGTAATGAGGCGTTAAAAAACTATTATTTTGGTATGAGATTTGATTTGGCGGATAACCCAACTGATATTCGTCGACTTGATAGACGAAGAAGCAAAATCATTGTGGCTGATGGCAATATAAGTAAATGGCCTATTGATCTGGATGTGGATACGGATGACGATGCTGAATGGACAATATCTAATAACCAATGGAAGCAAACTCTTAGTAGTTTGATGTTCAATTTAACTACTGATGAAGATGATGACACAATAAAATTTGGACCAACTTTTAGATCCTTGTTTGCTTATTTTGCTCGACGTCACCCAGGTGGATTCATTGAACCAACCAAGCAAAATACTATGCAAGCCATATATGATCGGCAAGTTGGTATTTCATATCTACTTGGACTTGATTGGACGATATCGGCGGCATGGGAACAAACACGTAGAGCTGAAAAGTCGCTTAAAGACTTTAAGAAAACCACAGAAACGGAAGAAATTCTGAACACTGTTATTGGATCTACAGCTGATCTGCGTACCCAGTTAACAGTTGCAGAACAAAGATCTCGGCAACTACGTGAAACCCTTAGCACATATAAGGTGCTTCCTGAGTACCGTGTTCTTGAGAATGAGGCCAATGACCTTACTGATCAACTCAGGGACCTTTCGAATGAAGATACACTTGATAGGCAGTTGATTAATGAGCTTGAAAAATCTTTAACTGAAGAGATCACGCCTAATGAAATTGATCTACAAGCCTTGTACGAAGAAACAGGTGTTACTTTACCTGATGTCGTCCTAAGAAGATTTGAAGACGCTCGAGCTTTTCACCAATCTATCATCGATAACCGAAAATTGTATCTAGATTCGGAGATAAGGGCTGCTCGTCAGAGAATATCGGATCGACAAAATATATCTCAGCGTTTTGATGTGCGTCGATCCGAAATCATGGCGATCTTGCAACCATATGGAGCCATAGACCAATTTTCTAAATTACAAGCTGAGTTGTCGAGGCTAGAGGCGCAAACCGAAGCCATAAGGCAACGATTTATTGATGCAGAACGATTTGAAACACGACTTACAGAATTGGAACTCGAACGCGCGCAACTAGAGTTAAGATTACGACAAAATTTCAGCGAGCAATCCCAAGATCTTGAACGCGCGATTCTTGCTTTTGAACAAGTTTCGCAGCAATTATACGAAGAAGCTGGAAATTTTACAGTAAGTGTTACACCAAATGGTCCAAAATTCGAAGTAAAAATACAAAGCGATAAGAGTAAGGGCATAAGCAATATGCAAATATATGCATTTGATATGATGCTTATGTTAATATGCTCTCAGAGAAATATTGGACCGGGTTTTCTTATTCACGATAGTCATCTGTTTGATGGAGTTGATGAGCGCCAGATTGCTCACGCATTGAAAGTAGGCGCAAAATTAGCGAATGATTTTGATTTTCAATATATTGTTACAATGAATTCCGATGTTTTACCTACCATCTCAGAAGATCAATTCAATATTGATGATTACGTACTACCGGTTCGATTAACGGATGAGACGGAAAACGGGGGTTTATTTGGTATCAGATTTTAGTTGAGATGTATTTCAATAGTTTGGTCAAATCTCCTCCGAGAATAGTCCTTTAAGTTACAATAAAGTCGGACGGTGCGGGGGAGCGCGTGCGCCGTCCAGAATGTATCCTACCCATTCCAAAGGCCGCCCCATGGCTTCCAATTTCATCCACGCTCTGCAAGCTCTGGAAAGCCGCCGCGTTATCAGGCTTATCGCCGTGTGCGTCGGCGGCTGCGCCGGTTATTGGGCGGCAGCTAGCGCCTTACTCCCGGCGGCGAGTGGAATTGAAGGCCCGGTCGAGGTTAAACGCCGCGCTGATGAGTCCCAGGTGCGTGAAGGCCTGCGGGAAATTGCCCAGGATCTCCCCGCTGAGGCCGGTTTGCTCGCCATACAGGCCCAGGTGATTCTGATAGGTCAGCATCCGCTCGAACAGCAGCCGCGCCTTATCGAGCTGTCCGGCACGCGTCAGCGCTTCCACCAGCCAGAAGGTACACATATTGAAGCTGCCTTCCTCGCCGGATAAGCCGTCTGGGGCCTCGTGGATGTTGTAGCGGTAGATCATCTCGCCGGACATCAGGCCGCCTTTGGCAATTGGCTCGGTCATGGCTTCAATCGTTTGCAGCATGCGATTATCCTGCGGCGCGGTGAAGAACACCATCGGCATAATCAGGTTGGAGGCATCGAGCGCGTTGGTGTCATAGTGCTGCGTGAAGGCTTTGCGTTTGGCGTTCCAGCCGTGGGACATGATCTCTTCGTAGATGCGGTCGCGGGCGTGCATCCATTCGTCGCGTTTGGAAGGGAACGAGCGCTTATCAGCCAGCCGCACGCCGCGATCCAAGGCTACCCAGCACATCAGCTTGGAGTAGACGAAGTGCTGCATCTGGCTGCGCACTTCCCAGATGCCCAGGTCTTTGCGGTGCCAGTTTTCGCTCACCCAATTAATCATTTTTTCGAGTTGTTTCCAAAGATCATACGAAATAAACGTGCCATATTTGTTATATAAGTAGACGGAATCCATCACCGCGCCGTAAATATCGAGCTGGAACTGCTTGTAAGCGGCATTGCCCACCCGCACCGGGCGCGATCCCATATAGCCTTCCAGATGATCGAGTGTTTCCTCGTGGATGACATGGCGGCCATCAATACCGTACAGCGGCTGCATCGGGTCATCCGGGCCAAGCTCATAGGTGCGCTCGTAGAGCCAATCCATGAAGGCCCCCGCTTCCTGTGTGAAGCCGATGCGCATGAAGCCGTAGAGTGTGAACGCCGCATCACGCAGCCAGGTGTAGCGATAATCCCAGTTGCGCTCGCCGCCGATGCCTTCGGGCAGGCTGGTGGTGGGTGCGGCGACAATCGCCCCGGTGGGTTCGTAAGTCATCAGTTTGAGTGCCAGAGCGGAGCGATAGACTGTCTCGCGCCAGCGGCCCGTATAGGTACACTGCGACAGCCAGCGGTGCCAGTAATTCACTGTCGCCTCGAACAATGCCTGGGTGCGCGCGGGTGTAAAGCCGTTGCGCCAGTCCTCACCACGCTCGATCATACGCAGCACAAACACGGCTTCCTCGCCGTCTTTCAATGTGAATTCCGCCTGCGCCGCTTTCTCGACTGCCGTCAGCGGCATTGATGCCACCAGCCCCAGGGAAAGGGTCGGCGAATGAAAGGCCGCGCCGCTCTCGCTGATCTCAATCTCATGTTCCTGGCGAGCGTAATCGAAGGCAGGCTGGCAGTGCATGCGAAAACGCATCGTGCCGCGCACCATGCTCACCCGGCGGATGAGCTGGCCGCGGTCGGCAGTGGAACCCGGCGGCATATAGTCTGTGATCTCGCCCACGCCATCGGAGTTGGAGAAGCGGGTGACGAGGACGTTGGTATCCGGCCAGTAGAACTGTTTCTCGGAATACTGCTCGTGAAGGGGACAAATCTGGAAGCGCCCGCCGATCCGGTCATCCAACAAGGCACCGAATACACTGGGCGAATCAAAACGCGGCAGGCAAAACCAGTCGATTGAGCCGTTCACACCGATCAGTGCTGCGGTGCGCATGTTGCCAATAATGCCGTAATCGGCAATCGGTAAATAAGGCATGCGTCGCTCCTCTTACGGGTTACGGATTTAAGAAATGTAACACAGGAGGCTTAATAAAGCCTTACAACCGCTTAATCTTTTTCCAACGATCTGTAATGTTCTTATATTCCCGGTATGGAGCCGACCAGCAGCGCCAGCGTCGTCAGCAAAAAGAGCATCTTCGCCAGGAAAGCCACCTGCTTGACATTTTCGACGGTGGCACGGGCCAGGGTGTAAAACGTCAGCGGCCAGATGATCGCTAGCACGACAATCAGATAGAGCGCGTTCAGCGGCCACACCAGCATGACCAGCGGCAGGATCAACGCCACCAGCGCCAGCGCCACCTGGGCGACCCGCAGCGCGGCCTGCGGCCCATAGCGGGTGGCGATATTCTCGACACCGGCAGCGCGGTCGCCTTCATAATCCGGCACGGTTTTCAGCACTTCGCGCGCGACAAATGCCGGAAAAACGAAGGCCACGCTGTAAATCACAGGCGCGAGTTCGCCTGCCGCCAGCGCGCCAAAGGGCAGCAGGGCTGATCCCATGGTCGCGATGGTCAGATGGCCGATGAGGAAACGGTGCTTGAGGCCGAACGAGTAGAGGAACAACGCAGCGGCGATCAGCAGCGCGACGATCCCCGGCCACAGGCCGAGCATGAATCCGAGGATAATGCCGACCAGTGTAAAGCCGATGCAGACAATCCAGGCCACGCGCAGCGAGACCAGTCCCGCCGCCAGCGGGCGGTCAGGCCGGTTGATGCGGTCAATCTCGATGTCGAGAATGTCGTTGACGATAAAGCCGCCGTTGGAGACGAAAAGTGTCACCAGCCCGGCGGCCAGCATCACGCCGTAATCAAACGTCAGGCCGTGATTCCAGACGGTGATGGCATAACCGATCATCGCGCCGATGCCGCTGGTGATTCCGTTGAAAAGGTGCATCAGCTTAAGCAGGGCGTACAAACGTGATGGCTGCTGTGTCTCCGTTCTTTGCACACGATACTCCTAGTAATGATCCCCGGCGATGGCTTTCATCAGCCGGTATTTGAGCAGCGGATTTCTGCCCAGGGCGATTAGGCTGTTGAGGCGCAGCGCATGACTGGCGATGTGTTTCTGGACAAAGCGCCCCCGCCGCAAATCCGGCGCGACCGCCTCTCGCCAGGCCGCATCATAATCCGCTGGCAGCGAGTCCAGCAGTTTGACGGCCTGCTCTCCGGCCAGCCGCCCGGTCATCATAGCGGTGTAGATGCCGCCGCCGGTCAGGGCGTTGGTGAAGTTGCCCTCGTCGCCTACGAACATCACCCCGGCAGTCGTGCGGCTTTCATCAGCAACATAAATGGGCAGTGACCAGCTCTTGAGCGTCTCTGGCTCGATCTCAAAAGCGTAATCCTCGGCCAACCGCGCGCAGAAATCATCGAACAGCGCCCGCAGGTCCAGCGCGCCCTGTTTGTAGGTGCTGTTATGGATATACACGCCTACATTGGCGCGCTGCCCGGCGATCGGAAAAATCCAGGCGTAACCGGGGAGCAGTCCCGGCTCAAAGAAGAATTGCACGCATGGCTCCATCGGCTGTTTGAGGCGCACATAAGCGCGGATGGAGATGGCCCTGGCTTCCGGTGATGGTTTTTGCTTTTGCAGCGATCGTGCCAGCGGTGACCCCACGCCGCCAGCCGCAATCACGACCCGTGCCTCATGTTCGATGCGTTGGCCCCCGCGCCGCTCGATTACACCGATCACCCGCCCATCGTGACACAGCGGTTCCTGGATCTGCATCTGCTCAAAATGTGCGCCTTGCTGCAAGGCATGATTGTGCAGTGCATGATCGAAACTATAGCGCGGGGCGGTCATCGAGAAGCTGTCATGCGGGTTTTCCTGAGTGGTGATGGCGCGACCATTTGGCCCGGTGATGGTCAGTGAATAAACGCGATGATAATCCAGCGCGCCCATGTCGATGCCCAACTCGCGCAGCATCTTCATCACCTCAACCGGCATCCCATCCCCACACACTTTATCACGCGGGAAGCTCTGGCGGTCCACCAGCAGCACCGATTTTCCCTGTTCAGCCAGGGTCGCAGCGGCAATCGCGCCGCCCGGCCCTGAGCCAACGACAATGACATCGTGAAGCATGTCCCCTCCTGAAGGCCGTTATTCTACTGTACGCAGCCTGTCTCTGCCTACGGCGTTTTGGCGAGTGTTGCAGTGCAGTTTTGTGTGTGTATTTGCCTTCATGTAAATCGTCCCATAGGCGGCTGAAGTGTGCAAGTGCTGCCCTACGCTTGGACTACGGTCTCTGCAAAAGCCGCGCACGCCGCTATAATCGACTGGCGTTTATTGTAACGTGAGGAGAAATAATGCGACTGCTTACGCTTATGACCATGCTCCTTTTCGTGCTGGGATTGTCGGTGGTCCAGGCCCAGGATGACGACCAGCCGCAGTTAGATGACGAAATTCAGGCGACCATTGATGCGGGCGTGGAAATTCGCTTCACGGCGACTGCCAATGCCGCCGCCAACAGCGCGATCAACACGACGATTGAAGCTGCTTTCCAGCAGGCGCAAACCGCTACACAGGATGCTCTCAACCTGACCAGCCCCACCTGGACTGTCACGCCGACTGATCCAGCGACGCTCACGCCAGACCCGGAAATGCTGCGCGCCAACGCCGGTCTGGTTGAAGTGGTAGATGGCGGCTCGTTCACGATGGGGACCACGCCGCAGGAGGTGCAGACGGCGGTCAATCTGTGTGTGGATGTGCAGAATGGCAACTGCACGCTGGCGATGGGCGAGGACTCCGCCCCGCCGCATGAAGTCACACTCAACCCCTTTGAGATGGAAGTGTACGAGGTCACCAACCGCCAGTATGTCATCTTCCTCAACAGCATGGGACCGAACAGCCATCTCAACGGCTGCGAAGGGCAGTTGTGCATTGTCACCCGTGACCAGGATGAAAACGCGACGATTGCGCAGGATGAGCGCGGGGTGTATGTCTCGCAGCCGATTGTGGATACCGTCCCCGTCACTTATGTGACGTGGTATGGTGCGAAGGCTTATTGTGAAGCCATTGGCCGCCGCCTGCCCACCGAGGCCGAATGGGAGCGTGCTGCCAAAGGCAGTGATCGCCGTGTTTATCCGTGGGGAAATGATTGGGACCCGCTGTATGCCAAAACCAGCATCCCCGAAGATGGCACTGTTGGCGCTTTACCTGTCGGCAGCTATCCGCTGGGAGCCAGCCCCTATAGTCTGTTGGATATGGCTGGCAACGTGGCCGAGTGGGTGAGCGACTGGTATTCGCCTGTGTATTATGTGCAGCCCGATGCCAGCGGCCTGAATCCCCAGGGGCCGCAGGTCGGTGAGCAAAAAGTCGTGCGCGGCGGCTCGTGGGATGCCAAGCCCTTCTTTGCGCGGACGGTGCATCGCCAGAGCTTCCTGCCTGATCAGGCGGGCGCATGGCTGGGCTTCCGCTGCGCCGCCGATTACGAAGCGCCGCCTACCCTCTCGCCAACCCCTACCGTCTC
>JAIOHN010000941.1 GCA_019912985.1 Anaerolineae bacterium
ATCATCACCTGCTGCGGCTGCCAGACTGCCATCGGGGCTGAAGGCGACGCTGTAAATGGTGTCTGGCAGATCGGTGAAGCTGCGCAGGAGGGTGCCGCTTTCGACTTCCCATAAGGAGAGTGTAGAGTCCGCGCCGCCGCTGAGCAGCATGGTGCCATCCGGGCTGAAGGCCACTGCCAGCACCCAGGCCCCGCTGCCGCCCAGACGCTGACGCGCGGAATCGACCGTAGGGGCGTATGGACTGAACGAGCGCACGATCTCACCAGTCGCTGCATCCCACAGGAGAACACTGCCATCCCGGCTGCCAGATCCGATGAAACGCCCATCCGGGCTGTAATCCAGGCTGGTGACACCGGCTTCATGCCCATAGAGCGGCAGTCCAATCCGCTCCCAGGAGGTCGTATCCCAGATGATAATACTGTTGTCCTCACCGCCTGAAACCAGCCGCTGGCCGTCGGGGCTGTACGCGACGGCCAACACCGCGCCGTTATGCCCGGTGAGCGCACGTGAATAAGGCTCATTACTGGCCTGGAGGTTCGATACGAGCTGGCTTTGCGCCAGCAGTTGTGCTTCGGGGGACTGAGCAGTGCGATAATCCACAATATTCTGAAGGAGCGTCACCGCCATCGAGCTGCCGCCACCGCCTTGAGGCAGGCTGGTGGGTTCGATGCTGTCAGCCGTATATGCCACTTCAGTTGCGGCGACGATAGGGGCGTCATCCCCTGATTCCGTTTGCGCATCAAGGACGACCTGTGCTTCCTGACCCAGGGCACGGATTGTCGCCCGAAAAGTATCTTCCTGGGCCTGGGCAGTGGCGCGAGTGTCGTTGACACTGATGAGGGCTGCTACGGCGGTCCCTTGCGCCTGGGATGCTTTCTGGCGGGCGGCGTCGGCCTCGCGCCACTGGATAAACGCGATCACGGCCAGCACCAATGACAGGATGAGGGCCGCCGTCACAGCGATCAAACGGTTGCGCTGGCGGTTAGTTTCGGCCTGGCGGCTGGCGAAGATGTAATGTTGATGCAGCCCGGTCGGTCTTGGCTGGTTGCCGACGCTGCTGGAAAGCCAGCTTTCCGCTTCTAGCAGATCAGTGCCACGCAGCAGAAAGCTGGGGTCTTTGTCACGATCTTCCCACTCACGCGCCCGCACCAGCAGCCGGGTATGCATACGCACGTAATCGAGATCGGTATCCAGCGCGGCAACGAGCTGGTCAAATGCCCTGTTGAAATCATCCTCCTGGCGGAAAAACAGCCAGTTATGTGAGGTGAGTGACGGGTGAAGCTGGTCGCGTGGCTCGACGGTACGGTGCAGAATGGGGATGAGCTTTTTGCCTTGCTTGACCGCATATTCGATTTCGAGCTTGCATACCTCGGACATGGCGGAGTCCGGGCTGATGACAAAGACGAAGGCATTGGTATTTTCGATTCCATCGTAAATTTCTTCAAGCCACTGCGCCGTAGGCGGGATGTCTTCCAGATCAATCCAGACATCGCGGCTGCGATTTTTCAACGCGTCGTGCAGCTGCTGGACAAAATTGAGGTCGCGCCGGGAATAGGAAATAAACAAATCTGTCATAATTTGCGCTTTCGGGTTATGCCGACGATGGCGGTTTGCGTGGCGGCCAGGATTTGTATCGTTCTGGCAGAGCAGCCCACAGTGCCATGATGATAGACCCGACGAAGATGATGGGGGCGAGAATGCTGCCCAACAGCGCCAGCATCCCCAACAACGAGGTGCTGCGGACGAAGTTGATCACGCTGTTGAAGCTGTTAAGCTGGTTGATGTCTGCCCAGAAAGAAGGTAAGGTGAACAGGATGATGCTGAGCGACAGCCCGGCCAGGATGATAGATTGGCGCGAATTCTGTTCGTTACTGCGCTCGGAGAGCTGCGCCAGATAAATCTCGTCCACATGATCGACCAGATCAGTCAGATTGCTGACGTTGCGCTCAGCATGGCCCAGCAGGAGCGCGACCTCCATCTCACGCATGAGATGGCTGGCCTTCTCGACCGCGTATTCCGCCCGGCTCCAGAAGTTAGGATTAATCAATCCCTGGCAGACGCCCACCAGCCGACTGAGGTTGGCGGAAGCGTTGGTGAGTTCGCTCAGGCGGCGCTGGTTTTCCTGCAGGGTGCCATTGAGATTGCCATTCAAAATGTTACGACGTGCGTGGTCCAGCTCGTTCACAAACTGCTGCAAGGTCAGGGCGCTGCTGTTTTCGACCAACTGCGACAGCATGTTGATTTCCAGTACAAATTCAACCAGCCGTTCCAGCGCTTCCCAGTAGCGCGTGTATTCCACATAGGTCGTGGTGGTCTTGGCATCCAGCTTGGAGACGAAAAGATGCTCGCGGCTGGAACGGTGCGAGGGCATGATGATGGCCGTGCGTGAGGTCAGCACGCACAACTCGTCGGCCCAGGTCGCGATATCCTGCTTAAATACACGCTCGACCACGCCGAGATTGTGGCGTGGAAAGTGGCGGCTGCTGATGCCCGATGTGGCAGATTTAGAGAGAATTGCACCTTCAATCATGCCGACGAGACACCACTTGATGCGGATCGAGCGCTTGACGTCACTGGGCTGCACGGTGACCAGATTGCGTGTGGGCTGGCGTTTGGTCTCCTGCGTTTCGGTCACATCTACATCGGTTGGCTGCTGACGCTCCGGTGGTTTGATCATCAGCGGGTCAGCGACCAGCCGGTCAAAATGATAGACGGTATAGGAATCATAGAGTGTAGTGGAAAGATCAGGCTTCACACTATGCAGCTTGACCGTCTTGCCGTCTTTCATGCGAATTTCGCTGCCGACATCACGGATGAACTGCTGGCCGATCTCGCTGGCAAGCTGCCACTGCAACGGAATGTAATCCAATTCCGGCATGTCATGATTATGCACCCCCAGCCATTCAAGAAACGCATAGGTCGATTCCATCTTGCGTTTGGTGATGTTGCGTTCTTCCGTGGTGTGACCCGGGCTGGTGAACTCAGCTTGGAGCTTGTTTAGCGCTTTGATCGCGCTGGGAACATCGAACGGCTGCTGAAGCTCGATCACATCGGAAGTCTGCGTCAGCAGCGGTGAAGGTTTATCATAATTCCGGGTGAGCCGCACGACCAGCATCCCGGTCATGGTGGGGCGCACGCAGATTTCCCAGTTATCCCAGATGGGCTTGAACAGCTTATCAAACTGCAAGTTGGTGGTCACCGGTTCTGGAAACTGGAACTCATCCTTATTCACACGATAAAGCGGTGATGAATACAGGTCGAGCATGTTAGATCGAAAAATACCCGTGACAAAGCCGACCTCATCGGTGGACATGACCGGGCTTTGACCCATCGCCATCAAGTCCTCATCCACCACATGAAACGCGCTGTCTTGCATCTGGCGCGGCCACTGGTCATGCAGCACGTCAGCAAAAGCCCGGTAGCCACGGATGGTTTCAAAACGTTGGCGGTCGCTGGGATGAACGAAAGGTTTCATGTCCATCACCAGATAGACGCTGATATAGCCTTTGGCACGAATATCGTCAGGCATGTTCTTGAGAATGTTTCTACTTATACAAAAATTAACTATAGCATAACGTTTATTTCACAGGTAGGGATGACTCGGGGCACAGCGCATTTGGTGTTATCCTCAACGTCATGCAGGCGAAGGATAAAACAAAATGGGTATTCAGCAGCAGATTCGGGATCGAATTCGCGTATTTAACAAGCATTTCTTGAACCGCCTGACCCGCCGGTTCGCTTATGCCAGACGCGGGCCGGTGGCGCTTGTCCGGCATGTCGGGCGGCGCAGCGGAAAATCATACGAGACACCGATCTTTGTTGCGCCAGCCGAGGGCGCTTTCGTGATCGCGCTGACCTATGGCCCGGAGGTGGATTGGCATCGCAATGTATTGGCCGCAGGCGGCTGCGGCATTTTGTGGCATGGGCAGGAATACACCATTCACCAAGTGGAACCGATGGATGCAGAAGCAGGGCGACGCAATTTCCCACAGCCCGAACGATGGATTTTGGGGAGGGCAGGCATCCGCCACTTCGCGCGGATGGTGTACGAGACTCCTGAAACAGATCAGTGATGCCGAGTCAGGCGGCAGGAGGATGTAAGTCGCTCACATCCCAGATATGGATGGTGCCATTCGCGCTTGCGCCAGCCAGTTGATCACCGTGCCAGTCCAGCCAGTTGATATAGCCGGCGGGAATTTGATCCGCATAGGGTTGGCCGGTCTGCGTATCGACAAACACGATTGCTGTCAGTGTTTCGATTGCCAGTGTGCGATCATCATCACTGTAAGCATATTTCGGCCAGTAATACTGCGGCGTGACATATTGGAAGCGTGGTAAACCGCTTTCGACAGTATAGGCGTAAATGGAGTAGGTGTCCTGTGCTTGTGTGCGGGCCGCGATGTGGACCAGCGCGCCAGTGTTGCTCCAGAAAACAGCGGGATAATACTCCTTCACGCCACTTAACACCGCTGTACTGATGCGTTTCCCGCTTTCGCTTGACCAGACCTCGATCACCAGCAAATCCGGTTCTTCGCTGGCGCTGAGCGTCGCCAGATAGGCATCATCGGGACTCCACTGGATGGCTTTGACGATTGGCCCAGCCGTGACCAGTTCCAAATCATCCAATGTGATGATATTGTCGCCAGGGGTGTTGGCCGCCTGTCGGGTAAGATCGCTGTTCCAGCCGATAGCTGGCGCTTCATCGACCGGGGCAACGGTTTTCGCTGTATCGAGCGGGCTGCCGGTCTCTGATGACCATGACGCGACCGCACTGGTGCCAAGCCCATCGCGGATGAACAGCCCCTCGGTAATCAAGGTATCCCCATCTTGCGTCCAGCGAATCCACTGTCCAGGTTGGTCGAGCGGGATAATCAGCGCCGGTTCAAGTGTATCCGCCACCAGATTCCAGGTACGCGCATACTGCGCCTCACCGTAGCCAGTGCTGGCGAGTGTCGCGCCATTGGGAGACCAGGCCACGGAGGACACCGGCCCGGTGAAGGGCACATTCTCCTGCAAAATATCGCCGCTGGCCGCATCGAGATTCATCAGCGCGCCATGCTCGGTGGCGACAGTCACGATCTCGGAATCGGATTTCCATGCCGCGAGATTACCAGGGGTAATGAAGGACTGGTGATCGCTCGTATGGTAGATGTGCATGTTAGGCAATGCGCCTTCTGGCTGGTTGGTCACGACAAAGCTGAAGTGATCGCCAGAAGGGTTAAAATGCATATCGCGGATTTCGCTGCGTTCGCCGGGATGGCGGAAGATGAATGTTTGGCGTGCGGCCTCTTCGCCAGTTTCCGGGTCAATCTGACACAGACTGGAAAGGTTGCGTGCTTCACTGAGTTCATTACACAACACGATGATGCCATCGTCGGACCAGCGCAGCACATCACTGTAACCGGGGACAATCCGCGCCCACTCAAGTTGATCGGTGCCGAAGTTCCAGGCGAAGAGGCTGTCGGTCGCGCTGATCGCCAACCGCTGACCATCTGCGGACCAGACCGCCACCTGTCCCGGCAGCGGCAGCACGGTCACCGTGTCCGCTTGTAGATCAACGACCTGCACTGTCCGGTCCTGAATGACCACCAGTTGACTGCCATCAGGCGACCAGATGAGCCGTTCACCACAAACCGACTGTGAAAATGACCGCTCGTTGCTGGCGGCATCGCGCACCAGCAGGCGGCAGTCGCCCATGCTGCTCAGCGCAATCTGCGTGCCATCGGGACTCCAGGCCAGGGCATTCATTTCGCGCCCGGCAATGCGCTCTGTGACATTGAGATCAGCATCCAGCAGCCATGCTCCGGCTGCACTGGCGACCGCTAACTGGTTTCCTTCCGGATGCCAGTCCAGCGCGTGGATGATTCCGCGCCCGACCAGCATCACTTCCGGTGGAATTGGCGTGTCCTCATCCTGAGCAAAAGCAGGGAATTTGAGTATAAGAGAATAAAGCAATCCTAAAACAAATCCACACAAATACAAATAAGGTGAAACTGTTTTTACAAGCTTCAGTAGTCTAATTTTAACTGCTCCAGTTCCCACCTTCTTTCCTTTGTAGCAGGATATCTTGTAGCTAACATGATTCCCTCTTGAAGACATGCTTGTGCGTCGCTATCTCTCCCTGATTTATTAAGAGCTATTACTTTAGTTTTGTAAGTAAGAACTAGCGTAATTGTTGGACCTCCAGGTTGAGATAATTGCTCATCGATTAAATCATCAAATATTTTTATTGCTCTCTCTGAATCGCCTAATCTACTAAGTGTTACTCCGAGCATATGCCTTGCATGTACATGCCGAGGGTTAAATTCTAATGCTTTTTGTAAAGCATCAGCACATTCTTGACGATATCGCAATGAGTCATAAGCTAACGCAAAATTATAGTAAGTAAAGAAACCCGTTGCATTGTTACATCTAGCGGCGGCTTTCTTTAATAAGGCTATCCCCTCTCCTATACGATCAATTGACACCAAAAAACGACCATATTTTACTAGTGTATAAACCGAACGAGGTTCTATATCCAATGCCTGTTGATAATACTGCTCAACCGCCTCGGGACCTAGAACTTCTTGTGCTTCGGCTTTTTGACAAAGTATGATGGCCTTTTTTTCGTTTTCCGTTTGGGCAACAAAGGTTTCAAACAGATGTTGATAACGCTCAGTTTCTTGTGCTACTAATTGCATACTTTGAAGATGCTCTTGATATCTTGTTCTGCATTGTCTTTCTAAGTTTCCCATTGTTGCCAACATATTTCTAGAAAAAGTTAAAGTTATAGGTAAGGCCCAGTATGTAATGCTCCCGGTTTTTTCGTCTGTTACTTGATATATAAAGGTCACATTTTGAAGTACATCTATAGCTCGATCCAATCTATCAACGGCCCAATCCATAGCTGTACGCCATACTTGTAATGTTGGAGGCTCATCGAATATTGATAGAATAGCTAAAGCTTGCCGACTATCTTCATCTAAGATGTCCCAAGAGTTTCGAAAGCTAAATTCTAACAGTGGCGAATCACTGGAAGTTGCATTCGAAATAACTTGTGTCAAATCTCGTGTAACAGAATAACGGCCCAAAGTCCATTGAATTGCTAACGGCAGTCCTCCTGTAGCTTCTTCTATTATTCTTATATTTGCTGGATCTGTAATACTATTATCTAAGCTCATCTCGGTAGAGCGAATTCTTACAAAATCTTCAACTTCTTGGAGTGAAAGTTCGTTTATCTGTATAGGATATTCCCACCCCGAGGTTCTTCTACGGCTAGTTAGTAATACCTTGGATTGGTTTGAGGGAGGTAAATCTTGAATAAAACGCATAATCCTGCCATCTTCAACGGTTTCCATATTATCTAGGACCAATAGCATTTTATATGCTTCAAGAATTTCAATTACGACACTTTTACGAACGTCCAAAGGTTTTTCTCTATATTCGGAATGTTGAAATAAAACTAAAATATTGTTAATGAGATTTTCGATTGAATAGAGACTCGGCTCAATACGGATGATTTCGTGAGGAGTAAGCTTAGTATTTTTGGCTGATAAGAACAACACAGACTCAAACACATCTGTTGCGTCACGATAATAATAATAGGCGATCTGTGTAGCTAAAGCAGTTTTACCCACGCCCCCAGGACCATGAAGATTAATAATCCAAATTCTTGGATCTCGTTCTATCGCTTCTAATATCTCCTTCTTTAGCGATTCGCGGCCAATAAACGCTTCGTAATCAGCTGGAAGCAGTCTATATAATCCATGTTCTACTGAAAAAGGTGAAGCATAGTGTTCTGCGTTTTCAATGTCCTGCTGGCTATGCTTATTATCCAAATCGTCGATTAATTCAGTGAGTTCGTCGTCACTTGTTACTTTAGTGGTACTATCACCTTTTCTAAAGTATATTTCCCCACGTCTAGTACCCCAATTTTCACGGGGATGGAAATCCACTTTACAAAGTGAAGGTGTACGTCGCTTGTTAAGCTTTGCTGACGCGCGAATTAGTATCAAAACAAAAATGGCTGAAGCACCATTATCTAGGAAAAGATTATGTTCTACTAAATCCACATCAATATCAAGTCCTGTAGCTTTGCGGACTTTATCCCTAAGTAATTTAGTATCAAATCCTAGAGACTGACTTAGCCCTAGGGGAGTCCAAGTTTTATCTTGGACTCCAACAACAATGTAACCACCTCCTGTATTCTTCATTGCAATAACATCTTTTCCGAAATTAGCCAAGTCATAATCAAGCCCTAATTTTAGTTCTTGTTTAAAATCTAAATATTCACACTCTCCATTACACCTAAGTAGATAACGGAGAGCTTCTTTAGACATATCCCCTTCGTGGATCATGGTTCGAATTCTCGTTAAGTTCATTAATTTACTCCATTAAAATTGCCCACTCATCCATCAGTGTATGGAGATCGGCCTCGGCCTGGGTGTATTCTTCGCCCAGTTGGCGGACACGGGCGGCGTCGCCCGCGCTGCTGGCGTCAAAAATATCGTTGTTAAGCTGCTCGATACGCGTTTCCAACTGGTGGATATTGGTCTCGACCTCCGCCAGCCGCTTCTCAAGCTGGTAAGGATTGAGGCCATGCCTTTTCTGGCCGCTACTGCCGTTAGCGCTAGCCTTTGGCGTGTCTTTCGCGCCATTGGACACAGAGCTTTCAGCCTGCTTTTGCTGATCACGCTCTGCGACATATTCCGCATAAGGGCCTTCGAACACCTGTAAATCGCCGGGATTGGCCGCCCAGATTTGCGAAGCCAGCGCGTCGATCAGATAGCGATCATGGCTGACCAGTAAGATCGTGCCGTCGAAGCTATCAAGCACCGTCTGTAAAATCTCCTGACTTTCGATGTCGAGGTGGTTGGTCGGCTCGTCCAGCAGCAGGAAATTCGCGCCGCTCAACGCCAGCTTCGCCAGCGCCACGCGCCCGCGCTCCCCGCCGGAGAGGGTCTCAATCGGGCGGAATACATCGTCGCCAGTGAACAGAAACTGTGCCAGATAATTGCGCATCTCACTGACCGGCATCCCTTTGACGATCATGACTTCATCGAGAATGCTGTTTTTGGGATTTAGCAGCTCGTGTGCCTGGGCAAAATAGCCAATCTTGACTGCCGCGCCCAGGGTGCTCTCGCCTTTGAGCGGCCCCAGCTGGCCGAGAACCGTCTTGAGAAAGGTACTTTTGCCCACACCATTAGGGCCGATCAACGCCGCGACCTCGCCACGATACAGCGTAATATCCGGCACGGTGAACAGCGGCTTGCGATCATCGTGATAGCCGACCACCAGGTTTTTGGTCATCAACACCTTGTCGCCGCTGCGCAGCGTGCGGCCCATTCGCAGGTGCAGGCTGTGGCGCTTTTTGGGTGCGCTGATGATCTTGCCGCGTTTCTTCATGGTTTCCAGGCGTTTGAGGCGTCCCTTTGCCTGCGCTGTGCCGCGACTGCCCATGTTGCGTCGGATAAATTCCTCTTCTTTGGCGATAAACTCCTGCTGCGCCTCATATTCTTTCATCAGGCGTTCGTGGCGCTCTTCGCGCTGGCGCACATAATGGCTGTAATTGCCGCGATAACTCGCCAACGTGCCGAAATCCAGCTCCCAGACGATCTGGGCGAAGGCATCCATGAAGTAACGATCATGGCTGACCGCCAGCACTGCGCCGGGGAAGGATTTTAAGAAGCCTTCCAGCCATTCCACCGCCTGAATATCCAGATGATTAGTCGGCTCGTCCAGCACCAGCAGATCCGGTTCATCCAGCAGCAGCCGTGCCAGCAGCGCGCGCGTCTTTTGCCCGCCGGAGAGAATGGGCAGGGGCTTCTCGAAATCCGCTACGTCGAACCCCAATCCTTGCAGCACGGTCTTGATGCGCTGCTCATAGGTGTACCCGCCCATGAAGTCGAAGCGTTCTTGCAGCGGTCCATATTTTGCCAGCGCTTCATCATGCTTGTCTGCATCGGCCATGTCATGTTCAAGCTGGTGAAGCTGTGCTTCCATGCGTCGCAGTTCGGTAAAGGCGTTCAGCTGTTCCTGCCACAGGCTGTGCTTCCCGACGAGTTCAGGGCGCTGCGGCAAAAAGCCGATGCGCGTATTTTTCGCTACGGCGACGGTGCCTTCGGTGGGGGTATCATGACCAATCAGGATGTTGAGCAGGGTGGTTTTTCCCGCGCCGTTGGGACCGACCAGGGCGATGCGGCTGTTATACGGAATCTCGAGCGAAATGTCTTCAAAAATATCATCCGCGCCAAACGACTTAGCGAGGTTCCTGGCTGTGAGCAGTGACATGCGTGTTTTATACTCAGCACTCAATCAAACGACGAGCCTGATTATATCATAGGGTCAGAAAAGGTCAGGTGGTTGAATTGTCGGTTTGTTCTTTTCGCTCGCCAATCATGCGATGCGCGTCGGCAACCGTATCAGCCAGCAGCACCTTGTCCGCCATACTTGGGTTCAGCAGGCGGTACATAAAGGTCAGCGAGCGCACAACCCCGCTGGGATGCGCCAGAATCACATAGTCACGCTGATCCATCATTTCCATGGCGACCCGCGCATGAGGCAGCATTCCCGATGGAACCCGCCCGCTGCTGCTGAGATCGAAAATGGCTGGGACCACCGGGATATCGTTGACCGTCGCACGCAGTTCCAGCGCTCGGCGCGTGCACGCGTACCAGTCCTCCACACTCCAGGGTCCATCAAATTTCCAGAAAATAACTTTTTTATCAGGGGTATCAAAATTTACTGTTATTGGCATGATACGGACTTCTCCTGTCCTTATCTGTCCACACAATGATTGTACCCCAAGTTCGTTATAAATGTTGTAACTTGAAGACTTTGAGACGTATCAATTCCTCAGTTAAGTGTAATCACATCGATTCCAAAGGGCAAGCGAGGCGAAATCAGCGTCACAACCAGCGAGTAGGAGTCAAAATTGGCGACATAAATCTGCCCATCATGATATTCGACATCACTGTCGCCGCGAAACGCGCCGGCAATGTAGGCCAGTTCGCCAGTATCATCGAGGGTCGCAACACCGTTTTGGGTGACTGTAGCAACATACAGCGTGCCATCTGACGCGGCAGTGATGCCATCCAGGCCAGGAGGGAATTCGCTGCCCTGATGTTGGTAGAGGGTTTCCGCACTGCCGCTGTCGATGCTGACTCGGTAGATGGCGTCGAGATTACTGTCGGTGACAAGGATCGCGTTGTGAGCAGGGTCATAAGCCAGACCGGTCAGCGCTTTACGCGGAGCATCATTTTCCCCGGCAGGCGGCACCCACCAGGCACTACCGCCGCTGCCATCCGGCGCGAAACGCCATACTTCGCCGCGTCCACGGTCTGTGATGTAGACATTTCCCTGGCTGTCCAGAGTGATGTCATCTGGCAGAGTAAAGTCATTGTCCGGCCCACCCGTCGCGAATACACGCACACTGCCGTCCGGGGTGACTTGTTTGACATCGCCGCCCAACGTCAGCGCATCAGCGTCATACTGGTCGACCACCAGGATCGACCCATCGGCAGTGATGGTCAAGCCAGCCACCGCGCCGATTGCATCTCTTGTCCCCGATATTTCCGTCACGTTGCCTGCCTGATCAATGCGCCAGATAGCGCCCGTGACGTAACTGCCTGTATAGACATTGCCATCTGGCCCCACTGCCACGCTGGCCGGGTAAGCGTCATCGTCCGGTAACGTTGCCAACTCGCGCACTGTGACGCCGTCAATCAAGCCGACTCCCTGTGTGCGGTCCGCATTGTTGAAGGTGATGTAAATTAAAATGGCAGTCAGGGCGACTAAGCTCAGCAGCGCGCCGCCCAGAAACAGCGCAAATACGACAATTCGCTGGCCGCGTGGCAGACGTTGGATATTCTTAATCATGGAACCTCACAAACTGAGATAGTGCCTCACACCGAGCAAAACCAGCAGGGCAGCTCCCCAGGCAATGTATCCAGCGATAATCGTCGGCACAAGCCCCCAGCCCGAACGCACGGTCAGGAAGGCAACGATCAAAAACAGGACGGTGGGGAAGATGCCAAGTAGCAGCCCCTGTGCGAAGGCAATCCTCGCGGTCTGGTCAACATCCCCGGCGGAAAAGGCAATCCACAGTGCCAGCGGGACATTAATGGGCATGGTGGCAGCGATCGCCGCGAAGGTTTTGGAATATTCGCGTAGCACCGCGACCGCAATGATTACAAAAATGGAGATAATAACAGGTAGGACACGCGGCCAGACGATTTCCATAACCATTCCCATCGCGTATACAGGCCCTAAAAAACACTCAGCTTCCGAAGTTGCAGCGGAAGCTGAGCAGGTTACAGCGGAGGAGGTGGGATTCGAACCCACGACGGTGTTACCCGTACTCGCGTTCCAGGCGAGCGCATTAGACCAACTATGCTACCCCTCCGGGCAGGCGTTATAGTAGCACAAGTCCCATACGCCGACAAGACTGTGTCAGCCTGTGATGACACGCCAGTGCCGTTAGTTCAGACGGCCCACGCCAGGTAAATCGGGCCGCGACGGACTGGGGTCATTCAGGAACTTGGTGGTTTGCCAGGCAAAGACCTCCACCGCTTCAATCTGCGGCAGGTGACCGCAATCCCTGATTTCAGAAAGCTGCGCACCAGGAATAGATTTCTGGATGCGTTTGGCGTCACTGAGAGTCGCGACCGAATCGTCTGCGCCCCACAACAGCAAGACGGGCAGTAAGGGTACCTGCTGCTCCGGCAGCGGCTGGCTGGCGATGCTGTGCATCACGCGGCTCAATAACGGCAGACTGCTGTGCGCCTGCTCAACAAATTCCGGTGTCAGCAGCGCATGTGAATGCACCAGGCGCTCCAACCCCTGTGTGGAGAGTGTGGAGCGTGCGCCAAATTGAAAGATCAACCCGCCAAACAGTGGAATGCGGGCTAACATGCGCAGTCCGCCTGGGATGCTTGGGATGGATCCACCGTTGACCAGCACTGCCGCCGGGACAGACTGCGGATTCGCCGCGCTGAACAGGCGCACCAGCAGCGCACCCAGATCGCTCCCCACCAATGCCATCTGTTCCATCTGGAATGCACTCATAAGCTGCTGAATCCACTCCAAGAGGCGAGGGATATTCAAGTTCGGCAGGGCATCACTCCCACCCACGCCGGGCAAATCCGGCGCAAGGACATAAAATTCTTCAGCCAGCAAGGGCATTGACTCTGACCAGTTCAACCGGGCATTGCCAATACCGCCGTGCAAAAGCATTACGGGTCGGCTGCTGGATGCACCGCATTGACAATAATGCACAGTCAGGTCATTTACTTTAATATCTTTTTCTTCAATCGCCATCAGCGGTTTCTCACATTGTCAGGTGATGTTTTCGGAGCCAGTCGATCAGCTGTTGGTCGTTCGGCTCGGTAATCATCGCCCCTCGGTCAATTCCGCGCGGGCTGATGCCTTTGGCTAATTCCGTGGGCGGTTCCAGCGGCAGTGTGCTGCCTTCATCGCTCACGACCAATGTGGGGACTGCCTGGAATCCTGTCCAATCCAGCACGCGCTGCCGTGCCGCTTCATCGCGGTCAATAAAGACCTCCCGGTATGTGATGTGATTCTGCTGGAGAACACGCTTGGCGGAAGAGACCAATGGGCAACCGCTGGTCCGCGTGTACATGACGAGTTCCTTTTTCAAGATTCCCCCTGTTGTGGTGGTGGCTGTGTCACTTCAGCCGTGGATTGATCCGAGTTAAGAAAGCAGACAATACCATCGGTAATGCCCTGAGCAAGTAAGTCGGGCTGTTGTGTCAGCAGGTTGCGGTCGGCCAGCAGGAAGCCCAACTCGATAATCGTAGCGGGTGTGAGCGGGCTGATCTCACGGAAGGTGTGGTAATCGGTCATGTCGACAGTCGCGCCATCACGCCGTTGCAAACCGCTGGCTTGCTGGTAATATCGCGCGACACAGTCTACGAGCAGACCATCCTGCGCATTGGTGGTCGCGCGGGCAGCAGCAGCAGCGATCAAATAACCAGAAACGACCTCACCCCAGTCCTGGCAGGTGTTGGCATGGATGGAAACCAATGCCGCCGCCTGGTAATTATCCAAACGGGAATCAAATTCATCGAGCAGGTCGACCGAATAACCCAGACCACGCAGGTTGCGGACCACGCGCTGCGCCACCTCAAAGTTGATCTCGGCTTCAGTTAGACCATCCGGGCAGACTGCGCCCGGGTCGGCCTCTGGCCCACGATGACCGGAAACGATGCCAATGCGGCGGAACCAGTTAGGGGTCGGCAGACCGGTGGGTTCGACCGTAGCCTGGCTGGTCGCCTGGGCAACGCTCAATTCGCTGCGGACTTCGCTGGTAATGAACTGCGAGGGCGTCCACCACGTAAAGATGGTCGCCATCAATCCGGCGGCGGCGAAAACGACGATCAATGTGCGGACGAAGCCGCCCACAAGACTGACGGCGCTGCGGCGGCGGCGCGCCCGGCGGCGCTGCACACGGCGTACACGCTCCGCTTCCAGCGCGGTGTCATAAGTGAGTTTGCGTGCCCGGTCCTCTTCGCTCAGAAGTGCCATCGGCGTGCCTGGTGGCGGCGTTGGGTCTTGTCCCGCTGGTGGGGCTTCTGCGGGTGTGGTAGCAGGAGAAGGTGATGAGTCGGTGGGGGAATCGTTCTCCTGGGATTGCGAAGCAGCCCGCCGCATCAGTTCCATAAAAGTCACCGACGCGGGAACTTCCCCCGAATTTTCAGGCTGCTGTGTTTCTTCGTCGGACATGAATAATCCTGTAGCCACCGCTTTTTTGTCGCATCGCAGACACGACAGACTTGAGTGTAACGTCTTGCCATCCAGAAGGCTATGCCCAGTCTATTATAGCCTGGGACTGTAGAATCAAGCATCCCCGGGGGACGGGGATGCTCGATGTTCGGGGAAAACCTGTATCTGGTGAGAAGGTGGGGGGCATCTTTTCAACCAGATGGTGCAAGGATACTACAGCCAATTTGAACTTGTTGGACGGTTAACCTACGGACTCCCCACGCTGGCGTTACAAAGATTTAAGGTGAGAAATTGTCAAAAAAGTCGATTTGCAGCATCATAGAAGTAGATCTCAAGGAAGGAGCAAGGCATGTTCAACCGCTACCAAATTCGACTCACACTGCTTGTGGTTTTTCTGCTGGCGTTGGGGGTGGCTCCGCTGGCACAGGCCGCCGGAGGTTCACTGGATTTCACCGTAGACTGCAATGGTTTCACCAGCAACGGCAGTGAGCTAATGCTCACCCGTGATAATACCGGCCAGCTTCAGGAAGCGTTTACGATTACGGCGATCGATGGCGCGGGCAATGCGCTTCTGGAGCCGATCTCGGATGTCTTTTTCGTGGGGGGCACCGTCACCTGGGAAGATGGCGAGGGCTATGAATGGACCCGCGACCCGCTGTATAACCCGCTGCATCTGCAAATTGTCAGCCCGGCAGGTAACGGCCTCGATGAGCAGGTGGTCTATGATGTCAGCGCGAACTGCCCTGGCCTGGCGAAATTTGGCGCGATTGATGCGCTGACCGCATTTGGACGACAGGCCCTGCGACTGTTGACAGGTGAGGCCTTTGTATTGCAGCCTGCCGATGGCGAAGTCAGCGATGCCCTGGAAGTCAACGCGATCCCGCCGCGCCCGGTGAATCCGCAGGATGTGCTCGAAGATCAGCCAGGATATGCCGTGGTCAATACCGATAACCTGTATCTGCGTACGGGCGACAGCCCAAGCTACGCGGTCATCGGCATTGTAGATGGCGGAACCGAACTGGCGGTGCTGGGGCGTAACGAGGATTTGACCTGGTGGTACGTCCAGGTGGGCGGTCTGCGCGGTTGGGTAAGCGGCCAATTCCTGGTGCTGCGTGGCGACCTCTCAGGCGTTCCTGAAGTGCCAATCCTGGGCGAGCTTGCTGTGCCTACCCTGTACGTTGGTTTTCCGAATAATGCGGTTTACGCTGGTCCCTCGATGCTGGAGGAAGTGGTCTGCACCATTCCTGGCAACCGCGAGTTTAAGGTGCTTGGTCGCACGGCGGCTTCGGATTGGTATCAGATCGAGGTCCCGTGTGGCGCAGATGACAGTGCTGAAGCCTGGATTCTGGCGGACCGGGGGCTGCTGCGCAATCCTGCCGGGGTCACCATACCCGAATTAGACTGAGCGACACCGGGGGCATGACCCGTCATGCCCCCTTTACTGAAAAGGGGGAACAATGATTGGGCGATTGACCGGCCTGCTTTTAATTGTGCGGACCCTGGCGCTGCCGCTGCTGGTGGTGTTCGTGGTGGTGAATGTCCAGATGATTCTGGCAGACATCAACCAGCGTACCCTCGACCGCCGCACCGCATTAGAAAACCACCTGCTTGACCTGGAACGTGAGGTCTATGATCTGGCGGGTTCTGTGGGGGGTGTCCAGCGGAATATCAGCGCCAGTTTCGAGAATCTCGCGTCTGTGGCCGATGCGATTGATTTCAACTCCCTGCCAATTCCGCAGTTCAGTATCCCAACCGAGATTGATCTCTCGCTGCCAGGGACCAACATCCTGCCGAATATCGGCATCCCTGGTACATCCATCAATCTGCGCAATGTCCTGACATTGACTGATGTGCCGATTCCCTTTGCAGCGGCGCTCAACAGCATCCCCAATCAGGTACGCGAGGGATTGCGGCGCTTCCGCCAACCGTTTGACACCCTTATTACGGTGAGCCAGTCGCTCGACAGTGCCTTTGACAGCTTGCAGCAGGCCAAGGATGAGACAGTGCAGCTTTACAACGAATTAGATGCGCTGCTGAACAGTGCCAAAGCCTGGGGGCCGACCATCCAGACGATTCTAGGGCTTATCCTGCTGTTCTTCGTCCTGTGGTATGTCTCATCCGCGCTCGATGATTTGCAGCGTGGCTGGCGTCTGCTGCGCGGTGAGTGAAAATCGATTATTTTTCGATTGCTTTGCTTAAAGGCGTGGGCAGGCCATCGATGCTTTCCAGGTTCTTTTCGCAGCGATAAGCATCCAGGCCTTCTTCACCCTTCTGCAGCGCCCATTTTCTGCCGGTTTCACGTTCCTCGCGGTAATCCATGAAGGGAACGATGTACCCGCAGGAGGTCTTGACCAGCGTGATATGGTTCACGATGATCTGACGCGCGCCGGGCAGCATCTCAAAATGCGGGATTAATTCGTTCCAGCGGTCAGTCCCCGGCAGCACCACCTCGCCCTGCCCGTAGGTTCGCAGTATTCTGGGCGGCCCCTCAAAGCCACACCACATCAGTGTCAGACGCGCATTTTCCATGATGTGCGCCGAGGTTTCGTTGCCGCTGCCGGTCATATCCAGATAAGCCACAGTGTTGGCATCCAGCACACGCAGGCAGTCATGTCCCTTCGGTGAAAGGTTGACATGCCCATCTGCGCTCAGCGGCGCAGTGGCCACAAAAAACACATGCTGCTGCATGATCCAATCCTGCATTTCCTCGCTGAGGGAAGGATAATCTTTTGCCATTTATATCTCGCCTGGATGATTGTCTGAGTTTCTCTCAGTATACATCGCTGTGGTAGCGCTGGCGACGCTGGCGGCATACCATCGCCCTGGTTTACGGGGCTTCACCTCACAATCTCCATTCCCTGCTGTACAATACAGAGTACTCTTAAAGGATGTGATGCTAGGGATTAAACATCTTTCTGCTAACATGGCAGTTTTAATCGTCAAATTGGAGTAACGAACGTGACTTACATTCTCGTAACGAATGATGACGGCGTGCAGGCACCAGGGATTCTGGCGCTGGCGACCGCGATGCGTGAATTGGGCGAGGTACAGGTGATCGCCCCGGCGACCAATCAAAGCGCCAGCGGACACAAAAAGACGCTGTTTCAGGACATTCCGATCAGCAAAGCGGTGCTGGCTGATGGCACCTCCGCGCTGGCGGTCACCGGTTCTCCGGCGGACTGCATCGCAATGGCCGCGTTAGGGTTAGCGCAGTGGCCGCCGCGCATCGTGGTTTCCGGCATCAATCGTGGTGGCAACATGGGGCATGATGTGACTTACAGCGGCACGGTGACAGCGGCGTTAGAAGCCAGATTAACGGTGTGCCTGCTGTGGCGGTCTCACTTAACCAGCGGGATGCTGATGACGTGGAAGATTACGCCGAGGCTGCACGTGTGGCGGTGCAGGTGGTCGCCAAGACCCTGGAAAAAGGGCTGCCGCCTTTTACTATTCTCAATGTGAATGTGCCGAAAGTGCCATCGGTGAAAGGCATTCGCCTGACTCGGCAGGGGCTGCGCATTTACAATGATGAGCTTGAGAAGGCAGGGGATATTTATCGTATTGTCGGGCCAGAGCCCACGGGGGTGATCGACGATGAAGGCACGGATTTGTGGGCGCTTCACAACGGCTACGCCAGCCTGACACCCATTCATCTTGATCTGACCGCGCACCAGCTCATGGCGACCGTTGCCGCCTGGGATATCACGGTTTAGGCGTTTCCGACCTTCAATCGAGATCGGGCGACCTTTTACGTTCTTCACGAAGTTTTTACGTAGAAGTGGGAACTGACGCATTAGTGTAAGGTAGATGTAAGCTCATGGCGAGCATAATGCGTTGTACATTATTGCAATCATACTCGGTGCACCGAGTTGGCTAATAGAAGGCAAAAATGAAATCGTATTCGTTCCGGCTTGTTTTGCTCTTATCGTTCTTGTTGATTGTTGGCGGTGTAAACGCCCAGGATGAAGCAACTGAAGAACCTGCACCATTCGTAGAATCACCCACAGTTGCTCCCAGTGCGACCCTGGAACCGACAGCCACTTTAATGCCGACCAATACGCCGACATTAGCGCCTACAGCAACATTAGTTCCCACACTCACCCCGACAATCGAACCCACTGCAAC
>JAIOHN010000942.1 GCA_019912985.1 Anaerolineae bacterium
GTACTACCGGGTGCCGCTGGTGTTGGTGCCGCAGCAATCCGAGCAGAATCTGGTGGCGAACCGCGCGGCCGAGCTGCACACCGGGGTCAAGCTGGACCGTGACTCAGTTAATCCTTCCAGCCTGCGAGCTGCCGCTGAGAAAGTGCTGCATGAAGAACGTTACCGGCAGCAGGCGGCGCGCCTGGGGCAATCACTGCGTGCTGCCGGGGGCTATCAACGGGCGGCGGATGAAATTCTGGCGTTGGTCCAGTAAGCCAGTGTGAACACAGCGGCGAAGATCAGCAGCGGCACCGAACTCCACAGCGGGCCGATCAACCCCGCGCCTGTGACGAAATCATCATACAGGTGATTGATCGCGTGCAGCCAGTTGATGAGCAGCACCAGCAGAAACAGACTGCGATGCGCCGCTGGCCGCTGCGCTGCCCATATCAAAAGCACGCCCAGCGGCAGGTTAAACAGACCCAGGTCACCGGCATAGTGCCGGTTAAATGGTGGAAAGGTCCCCGCGTTTTCGTAGAACCACAATGGGGCGAAGACCATTGCCAGCCCGACCAACGTGTAGAACAGGCCCGCCACAAACAGGGTGATGCGGACGAAATCAGCTTGTAAGCTCACCGGTTTTGATTTACGTGCTGCGGTTGCCATGATTTTTACTCCTTAACTCTGGCGATACGCCAACGGTTGTGCATACTGTTCCTGTATCCATTCCAACCAGCTGATGTGACCATAGCGGTTAGACGGGACTGTGTTCAAGGCGGCGTGAAGGCCGGTGGATAGCCCGCCGGGAATCGGCAGGTTGATCATGGGCCGGTGAATGCCACGCACTTCCTGAAGCTGCGCCGCCATCTCGCGCAGGGAGACGATCTGCGGCCCGCCAATATCCGGCACCGCGCCCGATGGCCCGGCATCCACCAGCTCGACCATGCGCTGCGCCGCTTCACGCTTGTCGATGGTCTGGAACTGCCATTTGAGGGGCAGTGTCCACAGCGGCAGGCGCGTAAACGGCTGCATGAGCATGTGGACGAAATCGTGAAACTGCGTCGCCCGCAGGATGCTCCACGGCACGTTTTGGGATTTGATTACCTTTTCGGTCGCCAGTTTGCCGTGGTAGTAGAAAAAGTCGATGTGGTCGATGCCGACAATGGAGATATAGACGATGTGTTTTACACCGGCTTTCTCGGCCAGTTTCAGTAACTGCCGCGTGCCTTCGACATCGGTCTGCTGCAATCTATTGAAAGGGCTGCTGGCGGCATGGACGATCGTGTCCACACCGGCTACCGCCTCAGCCAGCCCCTCGCCGCTGGCTAAATTGGCCTGCGCCCATTCGTAGGGTATGTTGGCAGGCTTTGGGCTGCGGCTCATAATGCGCAGTTGGTCGCCACGAGGGGCGAGTTGGGAAACAATTTCGCGTCCGAGCAGGCCGCGCCCGCCGGTAATCAGAATACGAGTCATGAGAAATCTCCTCTCAATTGAGATGGACGAGTTTGTCCGGGTTGATGATCACGCGGATTTCGCGGATGGTGTTCTGTACGGTTTCGACGGTAATGACCATGAACGGTTTGCCATCCACCCGCACCAGAATCCCGGTTTTGCCATTAACCTCAGCCAGTTCAGCAGTGATGGCGGTGTTGTCCGCCTGTTTGCCCAGGCCGATGAAGAAGCGTGATACTCGGTCACGCCCGTAAATGGGACGGGTGGCCGCGTGGATTTTGCCGCCGCCATCCGACCACGAAACGACATCTTCAGCCAGCAGGCTGGTCAGTCCATCCAGATCGCCCGCACGTATCGCGCTCATGAAGCCGTTGAGCAGGGCGCGATGATTCTCTGGTGAACTTTCAAAGCGTGGCCGCTGCTCGGTCACATGCTTGCGGGCGCGGCTGAATAACTGGCGGCAGGATGCTTCCTCGCGGCCCAGAATCTGCGCGATGTCGGCATAGTCATAATCGAATATCTCGCGCAGCAGAAAGACCGCCCGTTCCAGTGGGGACAGGCTTTCCAGCAGCACCAGAAACGCCATTGAAATCGACTCTAACTGCGCGGCCTGGGCAGGCGGTGGAGCCAATTCGTCGGTCAGCAGCGGTTCGGGCAGCCAGGGGCCGATGTAGGTTTCGCGCTGTGCGCGCGCCGACTTGAGATAATCGAGGCACAGGCGGGTAATGATGGTGCTGAGGAACGCCTTGAGTGACCGGATGGTCTCTGGCGGCGTGGCCTCATATCGCAGGTAAGTCTCCTGCACCATGTCCTCCGCCTCCATGACGCTGCCCAGCATCCGGTAGGCGATCCCGAACAACAGTGGACGATACGACTCAAATGTTTCCATCGTTCTGTGCCTCGAATTTTCTTTCTACTATATAAGACGAGTGATGCCCGCGCTCTGTGACATGACCTGCCATTTTCGTGCGTTATTTTCTAGATTCAGTCTTCTATTTGTAGAAAATATGTTCTAAAATTTAGTGAATTATCATCTTGCTCGGCTGGACTCAGGGTCCTCATCTACGGGATAATGAGATTGAGAATCACGCTTGTCAATCAGGTTCACAGGAATGACACGATGAAACGCCTGGTGTTGCTGCTGGTTCTGGGAACAGGGGGCCTGGCGCTGCTGCTGGCCGCCTTTTTAGTGGTGCGTGGTTGGCTCAACCCACAGCCGACCGAGATCGCGCCGCTGTTCACGCGCGAAGTCGATTATTGGGCCGGGGATATTGAACGCTGGGCGCAGGAATATGACCTGGACCCGAATCTGCTGGCAACGGTGATGCAGATCGAATCATGCGGGCATCCCACGGTCAGCAGCAGTGCTGGTGCGCAGGGTCTGTTCCAGGTGATGCCCTTCCATTTCAGCGAAGGTGAAAATCAACTTGACCCGGATACCAATGCCCGGCGTGGCGCGGGGGTGTTGAAATCATGCCTCAACGACTTTGCGAGTGGTGACGCGGCGATGGCGCTGGTCTGTTACAACGGTGGCCCCGGCGCGATCTCGCAGAGTTACACCCAGTGGGATGACCAGGTGCGACGTTATTATATGTGGGGGACAGGGATTTACGCCGATGCGCTCACCAACCAATCGAGCAGCCCCACACTGGATCGCTGGCTGAATGCAGGCGGCGGTGTGTTGTGCCAGTGGGCGGCAGCGGAATTAGGAATCGGCTAGAGCAGGCTGGCAACCAGATCCAGCAGCGGCTGGCGCTCTTCGAGGATGGCTTCGCTGAGGCGGCCTGCCGCGACTGGCAGCATCCATTGGCGCAGTTGTTCTGGCGTGGCTCCGCTCAGCGCGAAATAACGTGCCAGATAGGCGCGGCGAAATTGACCGCGCAGCGCATTCACCAGGGCGATGAACAAACGGTTCCCCTGTGGAATGGCTGCAAACTGGAGAATCAGTGCCGTACGAGCGACATCGGCCAGCGGATGACCAGCGGTGGCGTCCACCCAATCAATCACCACCAACCCCTGCGAAGTCACGAAAATATTCTCCGGGTGAAAGTCGTTGTGACACAGCATTTGCCCACCGGGGAGGGCGTCAAGGCGGGTGTGAATCGCCTGTTTTTGCGCATCTTCCAGGTTGGCAGCGGCCTCAATCTTGGCGTGCAGCCGTTCTTTTTGTGGTGGGAGGCCCGGCAGCGTATGCCGGTGAATAGCGGCATGGGTTTCCGCCATCTGCCGCGCAAGACGAGTTACCGTCCAGGGACGTGCGGCCAGTTGACGTGCAAGCAACCTACCCGTAATGCGTTCGTAGACGATGCCCTGACGGCCTTCTTGTAGCACTGCTTCGCCAGCGCTGGGAACCGGCAGGCCAGTGGATTGGACGATTCGCGCGATAGCGATTTCACGGGCAGCCAGCGGGCCATCATCGTGAAACAACTTGAGGATTTTACCCTCGCCGTAATCGTAGATGTCTGCTGTCCGGCCCCGCCCGACAATTTCCATAAATCCGCTCCTTGTTTCGCCCACAGATTCTACCACCGTGCTATACTGAACCTAAGAGTACTTTATTGATGGAGCAAGAGATGTCAAACCGGAAAACCGTGACTGCCCCCAGCGCACCAAGCGCTGTTGGCCCTTACTCACATGCGATCGTCGTGAACAACATGGTCTATACCGCTGGACAGGTCGGGCTGATCCCCGGCACCAAGCAGTTGGCTGAGGGAGATGTGCAGGGGCAGACCCGCCAGGCACTGCTCAATCTCAAGGCGGTGCTGCAAGCCTCTGGCACGAGCCTGGACAATGTCGTCAAGACGACGGTGTTTCTCAAGAATATGGATGATTTCGCCGCCATGAACGAGATTTATGCCACATTCTTCTGGCGCAACCAACCGGCCCGGTCTGCGGTCGAGGTCGCCCGGCTGCCGCTGGGCGCGCTGGTTGAGATTGAGGCGATCGCGCTGCTGTAAACTTTCTCCGCTGTCACATAATCGGGGAAGGTTAAGCCGCCTTCCCCAAAACCAACGTTTGCCCTACGCCAGCTGCATACCGTAAACACCTCCCCATCGTCAGGCAAGCGGCATGGACGCTCTTTCCTTCTTTGAATACAATGAACATACCATCATTCTTGTTTGATACCCATCTTCAGATGCTGACCGATTGAATGGAGTTTTAGTGGAATGCCTGACGAGAAAAATCCTCGCGATCCCGAGGCAATGGACGACGATGAAACTGAAGCGATGGAGCTGGATCTGCCGCTTGATGTGATGTTGGATGACGATAAAGATTTTGAAGAAACCGATGATGTGCCGTTCCCGGTGAATAAACCGCATAAGGCGGATTCAAGGCTGGACCCCAGCAACCTGCCGACGATGCCCATCCCGCGCGAACCCGGCTCGCCGGATTACAACAAGACCATGCCCGGCAGTCACCATGATGAGCCGGATTACGATCAGCCTGAGCACACGGCGCAGCACCAGTCACCGCAGCAAACGATGGCACACATGCCCGTGGTGCAGAATGATCCTTATCAACGCCGGGCGCAGGCGGTGCCGCCTCCACCACGTCAGGCGGCAGCAGCCCCGGCCCGGCCCGCGCTGCCAGCCCGCCAGAGCAGCAAACGACCCCGCCGTATCCTGGGCTGTTCGCCCACCTGTCTGATGGTGTTTGTGGGCTTGATCGCCACTTTTTGCGGGGGATTGACCCTGCTGGTCGTGGTCGTTAGCGGTGTGCTGGGATCGCGTGTCGAACAGCAGCTTTCGGCGCGTGTGGCAACCGTCGACGAATATCAGAATTTCGAGAGCACGTTCTTTTATGATCGCCACGGCGAGCTGCTCTATGAAGCCTTTGATGAAGGTCGCCGTACCAATGTCAAGCTGGCGAACATTCCGCAGGTCTTAATTGACGCGACGATTGCCATTGAGGACGACAATTTCTACGATAACCCCGGCATTGATGTCCCGGCGACGACGCGTGCCTTTTTGCAGTATGTCGGGTTGGCGGAAGGCGATACCGGCGGCAGCACCATCACGCAGCAGTTGGTGCGTAATGTGCTGTTCGATCCAGAATACCGCGCCGAGCGCAGTGTCCAGCGCAAGCTGGAGGAGATCGGGTTGGCGCTGGCACTCACCCGCCAGAAAAGCAAGGACGAAATCCTTGAGCTGTACCTGAACGAAATCTACTATGGCAACCTGTCTTATGGCGCAGCGGCTGCGGCGCGCACATTTTTCGATAAAGACGTGAGCCAGCTTACATTGGGTGAGGCTGCGCTGCTGGCGGGTCTGCCGCAGTCCCCGGCGGAACTTGACCCGCTGAATCCTGATCCATCGGTGCAGGCCGCTGTCGAACTGCGCTGGCGGACCGTGCTGGACCGCATGGTGACCGAAGGCTATATCAGTGATGACCAGCGCAACGAAGCGCTGCGCCAGGGGCTGTCGTTTGAGGAGCCGGATGTGCCTTTCCGCGCGCCGCACTTCACGGTATTCGCGCGGCAGGAGCTGGAACAGCGCATGATCGCTCTGGGCTTTGACCCGGAGGAAATCGCGCGCGGTGGCTTGAAAGTCTATACGACGCTGGATTTGCGCATCAATGAGATGGCACAGCAGGCTGTTCGTGAGCAGATCGCGCGGCTGGCAGGCAACAACGTCAGCAATGGCGCGGTACTCGTGACCAAGCCGCTGACCGGCGAAATCCTGGCGATGGTCGGCAGTGCGGATTACAACAATGATGCTATTGATGGCCGCGTGAATGTGACGATTTCACCACGCCAGCCGGGCAGCACGATGAAACCGATGACCTACTCGGCTGCGATTGAACTGGGTATGAATCCCGGCGAGGTGTTGTGGGACACGCCGCTGGATGTCACAGGCCCCGGTGTACCGGCGAACTGGCCGGTGAATTATGATGGACGCTATCACGGCCCCATGCGCATGCGCAACGCCTTAGCCAACAGCTACAACATCCCGGCGGTGGCGACTCTGCGGCGAATCGGGGTGGATAATCTGCTGGAGATCGCGCAGCGCTTCGGCGTGCGCAGCCTGGGCAATGACAGCAGTCGCTATGGGCTGTCGCTGACGCTTGGCGGTGGTGAGGTCACGCTGCTGGAACTGGTGCGCGCCTACTCGGTGTTTGCCAACCAGGGGACACTGGTGCCAACGACCTCCATCCTGTGCATCGCCAACAGCGATGGCAATATCCTTTACGAATATGAGGATAGCTGCCCACAGGGACAGGCCAGCGAGCGTACTGTCATCGAGCGTGGTTACGGGCAGCAGGTGCTGGACCCACGCATCGCTTTTCTTATCAGCGATATTCTGGGGGATAATGTCGCCCGTTCCCCGGCGATGGGCAGCAACAGCCCGCTGCGGACAGATTTCGGTGCCTCAGTCAAGACCGGTACTACCGATAACGTCAAGGATAACTGGACGATTGGCTATACGCCTAATGTCGCGGTTGGTGTGTGGGTGGGCAACAGCAATGGTGATCCGATGGTCAATTCATCCGGATTGACCGGCGCTGCGCCCATCTGGAATGCGGTGATCAGCAGCATCTATGGAGATCAGAGTTTGCTGGATAGCTTCGCCACGGATGGCCGCCTGCTGCCGAATCAGTTGAGCGCGCCGCAGGGCATCTCGCAGCAGCAGTTGTGTGATCTGAGCGCGATGGCTGACCCGGTGACCGACTGCCGCTCAAGGGTGACAGAATGGCTGCTGGATAGCCCGGCTGGAATCCCTAATGCTGATGGGACACTCAATTATCCTCCAGTGGTAGTGCAGCAGCCGCAGCAGGTTTCCAGCGGGCCCAATCTGGTGCAGGCCGAACCGGGTATTTACCGCGTGTTGGTCCATCGCCTCCCGTCAGAACTCGCCAGCCAGATCACCTTCTCGCTGCCCGTGGGACAGGCTCCTCCGCCCACGCCGCTTTACTGCCAGGTGCCTGTGGAACTGGAGCCGACTGCGCGTAGTATCGGCGCGACCGAGCAGTTATTCATTACGCCGCCAGTCGATGCGAAAGAGGCGGTTGAAGCCGAGAACTTCGCCCGGTCTGCCAATCTCGCTTTTCTGCCGAGTATTGCCTGCTCGCCGGAACTGCTGCAAGGCGGAGCCACTTACGGTCCGAATGTCGTGACGGCGGTGATCAACTCGCCGCAGCCGGGCGCGGTTCTGACCGGGGAAACGCCGATCATCGGCACGGTGCAGTTCTCACGTGATCAGGCGCAGTTCTATAAAGTTGAAATCATCGGCGGGCAGTATGGTGGCTGGACGACGGTGGGCAGTACCCACAGCGACAGCATCGTTAACGGCCAGTTGGAAAATCTCTACGTCCCGGCGCTGGAATCCGGCAGCTATCGTATTCGCCTCGCGATTGTCGATTGGACCGGTGGTTTCTTGCAGGCACCGTATGAGGTGCCGTTCTCAGTGCAGTAAAGCTTCGCGGCAGGACGAGGTTTTCTACTCGTCCTGCGCGCTGTTTATCCAGTCACGCATCAGGATGGACTGCGCTTTCAGCCCCATTTTTCGATAATAATATTCGGCCTCCCGCCAGCAAGCGAGTGCTGCCAGCGTTTCATCGAGGTCGGCGTAGGCGATGCCCATGTTGTGCTGTGTCATGGCATATTCCAGCGGCGCGGCGTCGGGCGTGCAGTAGACCAACGCTGCCTTATAGCACCAGATGGCACGCTGAAGATTCTCGGTGTGGTTTTCGATATTCCCCAGGTCTGTGTATGCGGTCCCTAGATTCGTCTGAGTCATGGCGTAATCCAGCGGGGTATCGGTCGGTGTGCGGTAGATGAGGGCCGCGGTGTAGCAGTCAATGGCACGCTTGAGATTATCTGCCCGCTCCTCGATGGTCGAGAGATCGGCATAAGCATTACCCAGGTTGTTCTGAGTCATGGCGTAATCGGACGGCGTACGGTCGGCAGTGCGGTAGATGAGGGCCGCGAGATAGCAGTCGATGGCACGTTTGAGATGTTCGGCCCGGTATTCCTCTTCCATCCCCGCCAAATCGGCATAAGCGGTGCCGAGATTGTTCTGTGTCAACGCGAAATCCAGTGGCGTCCGGGTAGCGGTGCGGTATTCCAGGGCGGCCTGATAACAGTCGATCGCGCGTTTGAGGTTATCGCGGCGGTCGCCAGTCGGCAGGTTTTGATAATCCACCCCCAGGCTGTTTTGTGCATTGGCCCACAGCGATTTATTGGGGTGATGACGCAGTTTTTCAGCCACCCGCTCCGACCAATCCAGGTTTTGTGCGAACCGGCCTCGATTTGCCAGAAAATTGCCGCAGGTGTTGGCGAATCGCAGAGCGCTCCTGCCGTCACCATTCGCTAAAGCCCACTCAAAAGCGACCTCAAGATTGGCGCTTTCCTCATCCAATCCGGCGTAATCCTGGCGTTCATGATAAGTCTGCGCGTGCCGCTTGTAGTACTCATAATGCGTGCGACGGGCGCTTTCATCGGTGCCGATGACCTCTGTCACCAGCGGGTCCACGTAATGACGCTGGCGGGCCGGGTCATAGATGACGAAGCGCCAGGTTTGCAGCATCTCCAATGCTTCGTCCAGGTCATCCTCATCGCGCAGCGCGGGCGCATCATCCACGAGGGCGTAGGTTTTTTCCTGGATGTGAGAAGGTGCTGGTACAGGGGCGAGGCAGATGGCGGCGGCGGCATTATAGGTGAAACCCCCGCGACAGACCGCCATGCGACGCAGTGCTCGGGCTGCCATCGCACCTTCCAGTGTCGCGCACATCTGTGTATAGGTCTTGAGAATCATCTCGTCCAGGGCATCCTGGACGCTGCGATTGCGCAGCCCGTGAAGATCGCGCAGCACTTTATCCGGCTCGAAGCGCTTCATTTGCCCGACAGTCCACTCGATCAGCTTGGGATGCTGCATGGATGCCTGGGCGATGGTCCTGGCGCGGGGTTCCAGCCCCGGCACATCCAACACTGCCGCCATATCACACACGACCTGGGCGGCATCTTCAAGCGGAAGCTGGCGCGGGGTGTGCTCACCGCATAAGGGGATTTCCGCCCAGGCGACCCGGCTGGTCATCAGGACTTTCGCGCCTGCGGCATGCAGCTTTTCAATCAGGCGCGCGTAATTCATCCGGCGTGGATCGCCCGCGCGCACATCTTCAGCGTTATCGAATACGATCAGCCGCTGGTGGCGTTTGAGCTGGACCATCACATCGGCTTCACTGGCCTCACGCGGGAGGGCAAAATGCTCGCGCAGGAGTTCGATCACCTCGTCGGCACGGGACACGTCACTACAGCGGTGCCAGATCGCGCCACCAATGCCGCGCATACTCAAAACTACCTGAGCCGCCAATCGTGATTTCCCCAATCCGCCGATTCCCAGAATGGCCGCCGGGCCACGTGCCAGCAGTCGTGTGACTGCCTCCAGGTCGCTTTCGCGCCCGCTCATGCGGATGCTGGTCAGATTGCGTGGGATGAGGCCGGTAATCGGGCGGTGGAGCATCACGCTGGGATCGGGCGGAAGTTCGGGGGCTTCTTGGCGAATGGCCTGGGCGATAACGTGGATGCCTGTGTCCCAATGGCGCGAAATATCCACCCACTGGACAATATGCAGCCGGTAATCAATATCTTCTACAGGTACATCGTCAATCTTGGCGATGTACAGCGCTTTGCCGGTATTCAGCAGATAGGACCACTCGCTAACAATTTCTGGCCGGTGTATGGCGTTTCGGGATAGAACCAGCAGGCCAGCGTCGCTTTCCTGCAACGCCTGGTGGATGGCATCGCGCCAGTTGTGCTCTGGCGGTTTTAACGCGCGGTGGTCAACCCAGATTTTATTGGGAATCTCGTCGGCCAGTGCGTGGTAGATTTGATTGACTTCGTTATCGTCGGCGGTGGCATGGCTAATAAATATATATCCCATGATATGCCTCCCAACCTGTCGCCTTTGTTTGTCTATTGTAACCCTCTTAATTGATTCTGCGCGAATGAAATAAATCACAAAAACATTGCAAATATGTAATGGATGAGAATCAACAGAGGCGAGCATGTGCCCGCCTCTGCATAGGAGATAGGTTGAATGAGCTTAGTCGGTTACTTCGTAGGCCACACCTTCGAGCACTACGATAACCCGCTCCCCAATCGCGAAGTAGTCCGCTAAATCCGGCTGCTGCGCCAGCAGGTCAAAATAGGCATCGCTAAGGAACTCGACCTTTGTCGTTTCCATCGTATCCGGCTCGTAAGTTGTATCGGTCCAGACATCGTTTTGCAGGATAAAGGTCTTGCCATTGACGGTCTGGATGGGGTTGGCCGTGGGTTCTGCTTCATCGTATTCCAGCGTGCCATCGGCGGGTGC
>JAIOHN010000943.1 GCA_019912985.1 Anaerolineae bacterium
CGCGCATCCTGGCGACCGAAATGCACGCGCTGGGCATCAACTGGGCGCTGGCCCCGGTGGTCGATATTGCCTTCAACAGCGCCAACCCGGTCATCGGCACCCGCGCCATTGGCGCAGACCCGGCCCAGGTCGCGCGGCTGGCAATCGCTGAGATTCACGGCTTCCAGCGCGGCGGAGTCGCCGCCACTGCCAAGCATTTCCCCGGTCATGGCAACACGCCCATTGATACCCACGTCGATATGGCCGAGGTCAGCGGCGCACTCGACGACATCTGGGAGAAAGATCTCTACCCCTTCCGTCAGGTGATCGCCGCCGGGGTCGATGCGGTCATGCTGAGTCACGTCAAATTCCCGGCACTGGATACACAGCACCCGGCCACGCTGTCACGCGCGCTGGCGACCGGTCTGCTGCGTGAACGCATGGGCTTCACCGGGCTGGTCTGCACCGATTGCATGGAGATGCAGGCTCTGGGCCGCTATTATGGCGTTGGCGAGCGTGCCGCGCTCAGTGCGCAGGCCGGGGCCGATGTCATTTTCTTCTCGCACACCCAGTCCTACCAGGAAGAAGCCTTCGCCACCCTGCTGGATGCCGTCAACGAGGGTCGTCTGCCGCTGGAACAGGTCGAAGCCTCGGCCCAGCGCATCGACCAACTGGCCGAACGTTACCCGGTGGCCGCGCCCGATCTCGAAACAATCCGCCAGCCAGCACACCTCACCATCATGAACGACGCCGCCCGCGCCGGGACCGTCCTGCTGCGCTCGGAGTCGGCAGCCTTCCCCATCACCGAAGGTCAGAATGCTCTGCTGGTCGAGTTCGCCTCCTGGCTGGAAACCGATGCGGTCGAGCAGGAGAAGGATACCGGTCTCGCCCATCTGCTCCATGCCGAAATGCCATCGGTGCGCACCGTGGGCCTGGACCTGGAAAACCTCAAACCGGCACAGTTGGAAGCCATCTACCAGCAGGCAGCCCAGGCTGATGTCACCATCCTGGCGACTCGCAACGCGCACTTATGGTCGTCTGAGTTGGAAACCGCCCAGGCAGTCATGCAGCACGCGCGGCAGGTGATCCTGCTCTGTCTGTGCAACCCCTACGACGCCGAAGCGCTGCCCGGCGCAGACACCGTGATCTGCACCAATGGCGATGGCGCGTCATCGCTGCAAGCGGCGGTCGATGCGCTGCTGGGCCGCTTTACGCCCACCGGACGGCTGTCCGTCCCACTGCGCACCTTCACCGCATGAACACGCAGAAGTTGGCGGCGGTGCTGGCCGAGCATTATCACCTGCACGAGGTCACACTCACGCCAGCAGCACGCGGCTTCGTCGCAGAAACCTATATCGTCCAGGCCGGTGAGCAGCGCTACTTCGCCAAGCATTCGCGCACCGGGCGTTACAGCCGCCATCTCAGCGCCGCCCTGCCTGCCCTGCGCGAACTCCACGCCCAGGGCATTGACCACATCAGCTATCCCATCCCCACCACGGATGGCCGCCTGCTGTTGACCGTGGACGAGCGCCCCTTTTTCCTGCTCAATTCCATCGCGGGTGAGTGGACATTTGACTACCCCTTCGCCGGTTATGTCGATCTGCTGGCGCAGGTGCATCGCGCACAGGTGCAGCCGACGCCTCACATGGAGGATTTCAGCCTGCCCTTCCGCCCCTCATTGCTGGCCTATCTCGACCAGCTCTGGCACACGACCTATACCCACCCCCATGACCGGGCATTACAGCAGTTGATGCGGCAGGATCGCGATTGGCTGCTGACATTGCTGGCGGAAGCCGAAGCGCTGGCCGCACGACTGCAACCCGGCGACCATTGGCGGCTGACCCATGGCGACGCACCGGGCAATGTGCTGAAAACCGCGCAAGGGGCGCTCTATCTGGTCGATTGGGATGATCTGCTGCTGGCCCCGCCGGAGCGCGATACCTGGTTCCATCTCGAGTCGCCGGATTTTCTGCCCCTCTATCGCCAGCACTTCCCGGACTATCAGCCAGATTGGGACGCCTACGCCTTCTACCTTTACCTGCGCTACTTTGACGACCTCGAAGGCTTTCTCGACCTTATCCTGCAACCCGGCAGCAGCGACGCCCACAAAGCCGATGCCCTCAAAGGACTGCACAAGGATTGCAACGGCTGGCTCAAGCCACTCATCGCACGAGTCCGCTCAGGAGACACCTGATGTCATCAACATTCCACATAAATGACCAGGCTGCTTGGATGCCAGGGTCGGGAACCTTTAACATAACACTGATGATGCTCGCTGATAATATCGACGATGATCCCGAACTGGTGGAGAAACTGCTCTTCCCCATCGACAAGTTTCCTTATTTTGGTATGGATCAACTGAATCAAGAAGAATTTGAGAAGGTTACACAGGCCATGTGCCAGGCGTACAACAAAGTCCTCTACCACTGGGATGGCAGTGGCTATAATTTTGCGAGTTATGGCTCTATAAGCCTACTCGCTCAACTCAAGTACATGATGCTGTTCGATCCGCGTAACGCCAGTCAACCCAATGGCAAATCAGGAACCATCCGCCTCAACTCAGAAACTGTCTGGCAGGCGATGGGCTGGATTTACGATATGCTCCTGGAGCACATAATCGCCTGGTGGCGGGATGAGCGCAAGGGCAATAACGCTGCGCTGGCATCCGAGCTGCTGACAAATTGGGAGGGTCAGCAGCGTGAGCTTGACCTGAGTGGGTGGGATGCCGAGCGGTTCTGTCGTCAGATCCCCATGATAGATGATATTTACTGGTGGTATGGCAGATCCCACGATGGCCGGGGTATGGTGTCATACTCCCCTGTTGTTTTTGGCCCCTTAGCGCCGCGTGTGGTTGAGCTGAATGACCTGTTCCGCAGCGACCCGCGCTTCTCCGCCTGCAACCAGCAGCCAACAGGAGACCACTGATGTCATCAACATTTATTGTGAAAAGCAGGGAATCTAGTTGGATGCCAGGGTGGGGAACCTTCGAGAACACATTGGAGATGCTCGCCGACAATATTGACAATGATCCCGAACTGGTGGAGAAACTTCTCTTCCCCATCGACAAGTTTCCCTACTTCAACATGGATGATCTGGATCAAGAGGAATTTAAGAAAGTCGTACAGGCCACCTGCCAGGCGTACCAGAAAATCCTCTACCGCTGGACCGATTATGTCCGTTTTGCGAATTACGGTTCTATACGCTTACTCGCCCAACTCAAGTATATGATGCTGTTTGACCCACGCAGTGGTCAGCAGCCCAGCGATGAAATCGGTGTTATCCGGCTCAACTCAGAAACAGTCTGGCAGGCAGTGGGCTGGATTTACGATTTCATCCTGGAGCACATGGTCGCCTGGTGGCGGGATGAGCAATGTGGTAACGACACTGTACTGGCCTTTGAACTACTAGAGATCTGGGAGGGACAGCAGCGTAGGCTTGACCTGAGTGAATGGGATGCCCAGCGGTTCTGTCGTCAGCTCCCCATGATAGATGATATTTACAAATGGTACGGCAGTTCCCACGATGGCCGGGGTATGGTTTCACACTCCTCTGCCGTACTTGGCGCTTTAGCGCCGCGTGTGGTTGAGCTGAACGACCTGTTCCGCAGCGACCCGCGCTTCTCCACCTGCAACCAGCAGCAAGTAAGAGATACAAAATTCCAAATAAACTATGAGGCTGCTTGGATGCCGGAGTCGGGAACCTTCAATCTCACGCTAGAGATGCTCGCTGATAATATCGACGATGACCCCCAACTGGTGGAGAAGCTCCTCTTCCCCATCGGGAAGTTTCACTTTTTCGGTATGGATGATCTGAACCAGCAGGAATTTGACAAAGTCACTGATGCCACCTGCCACGCATATAACGAAATCCTCTACCACTGGGGTGACAGTGGCTATAATTTTGCGGATTACGACTCTATACGATTACTCGCTGAACTCAAGTACATGATGCTGTTTGACTCACGTAATGCTAGTAAACCCAATGGCAAATCAGGAACCATCCTGCTCAACTCGAAAACAGTCTGGCAGACGACGGGCTGGATTTACGATCTGCTCCTGGAGCACATGGTCGCCTGGTGGCGGGACAAGCGCAAGGGCAACGACACCGCGCTGGCCTCTGAACTGCTGGCGAACTGGGAGGGGCAACAGCGTGAACTTGACCTGAGTGAATGGGATACCGAGCGGTTCTGTCGCCAGATGCCCATGATAGATGATATTTACAGGTGGTACGGCGATTGCCACGATGGCCGAGGCAGGGTGTCATACTCCCCTGCCGTGGTTGGCGCTTTAGTGCCGCGTGTGGTTGAGCTGAACGGCCTGTTCCGCAGCGACCCACGCTTCTCCGCCTGCAAGGAGAAACAATCAAACTGATGAAAACATCAGCCCCAGCACGACTCAGGCTTTGATTGAATACATCGCACACTAAGGCGATTCACGCATTGAAGCAGGCTGCTGGCCGGTGAATTCATCATATTGCACCCGCGTGATCCAGTAGAACACGCGCCCGGCGGCCAGTTCGCAGCTTTGCAGCACATCACGCTGCGCCGCCGGGTTGTGGCTGAGCTGGTCAATGTGGACGACGCGATAGCCATACAGCGCGCGCGTCGCCATGATCGCCTCCGCTTTCGAGCCATTCTCAACAAATGCCCGCAGCAGCGTTTCCACACGCTCGGTCAAATCCAGACGCACCAGCCCGAACAGGATTTGCCAGCGATACTGCTGCGATTGCGCCAGCGTTTCCAGCGTTTCAGCCACGGCCTCGGTCACGCTGCCCATCATCACCATGTCATGTCCGGCCAGCGCGCCCAGCGCCTGCCCGCGAATTTTGCGCTTTTCATCCTCGTCGGTGATGATCGCTTGCAGCCGGTTGGTGATTTCGGGAAATTCCAGGTAATGGCTGCTGCTCTTGATGGCGACCGACCGCACCCGCCGCATTGGATCATGCAGACCAACCAGGATACCCTGCATGGCCTGCGCGCCGGATTGCTCCGCCAGCACGCGCAGCATCAGGACACGCACATTCCGGTCCGGGCTTTGCATCCCTGCCAGCGCCGAGTCGATGATCTCCGCCCGTGATGGCTGGCCCAACTGTGCCAGCATATCCGCTTCGGTGATGCTGGTAGACGAAAAGTAGGCTTGGCGAAGCTGCCGCAGCGCTTCCATACTCAACATGATTCATCCCTCACTTGAAAATGAGGTGGGCGTTCTTTTACCTGCTCGAAACATCTCAGACTCTCTAGCGATGAGTCCCCCGAAGGGCGTTCTGTTCGGCCTCGAAACATTTCAGACTCTCTAGTGATGAGTCCCCACCTCACTAAAACACATTTCTACACCCACTTTTCAGGGTCAATCCCGGAGGCTTCGCATAATTTCCGCAGCTTTTTGAGCGCGCCCCCAATCTTTCGCCCATCACGCAGCACGCCAAACAGGTGCTTGCTCACCACCTGCTGGGGAATCCCCAGTTCAGTGGCGATCTCCTGCTGCGTTTTATGGTCATAAAAATACAGCTGGATAATCTGCTGCTGCCGGGGCGTCAGGTGCATCTGAATCAGCGCCTGGATGAGCGCAATCGCCTCCTGTTTATGCTGCGCTTTGGTCGCGGAGGTCTGCGCTTCTTCCGGCGTGATGAACAATGCTTCCAGGGAGTCCACATCCACCAGCACCGCTTCCAGTATGGCGGGATCAACACTGACTTCCCAGAATGCGGGATCGTACTTGGTCATGACTCGGCTGCGTTCGGGTGAATAGATTCATAGTAACACATTCCTACACCCACTTTTGCAGGTCAAATCATTTTCCCAGGCCGCTTTGTCACCGGTAAAACAGATGATTACTGGAGTTTCGCCAAAACCGCTTGATCAGGGCGGTAATGGCGAGAGGCTGATTACCGAAGTATCACACGCTTTTCATCAGTCAAAGAGGGAGGTTGGGACTTGCCCCAGGACTAATCGAAACCCATTCAGTACATCGATGCGACCTGGATCCTCATCGTCAACATAATAGGTTGTCGCAATATCGATTGGATAGCCCCAATCGCCACCGCGTAATACCTTTAACGCTGTACTTTCGACCTCAACGATTTCCGGATTCTGTTTGTTGTTCACGCACCATTCCATCAAATTCCCGGTCATATCAAGCGCGCCACAAACCGCCGCGCCATGCGGATACATACCAACTGCGATTGCCTGCCCAAGACCTGATTCGCGTGTATTTGTATACCCTTCGTCGATTTCGTTACCCCAGGGATATGGCTGTGATTCGTCGCCGTTTTGTGCAGCCCATTGCCATTCCCATTCTGTCGGTAAGCGAATTTGAGCGTTATCCCCCACGCGCATAACCCCATCGCCAGATAGATGAGGGAGTTCGAAACCATCCAACCGATGATTGAGCCAGCGTGCAAAGGCAACACTTTGATACCAGGAAACACTATCGCGTGGGTTATTCAATTGTTTTGTTCGTTGCTCTGCCAGTGTCTGGCCTTGATAAGCCTCAGGCATACCACTCCACCAGGCCATATTGTCAAACCCATCATCGGCTTCGATAAATGCTTGATATTGAGCATGGGTAACCAGGTATTTCGCAATGTAAAAAGGCTCAACATCGAAATCGTGCGTACTCAAAACTCTGGCCTCCTCACCCGGTGATTCAGGATGCCAAATGCGCTTCACCGTTACGCTACCTTTTGCTTCAACTGGGAGCCAAAGAATGTCCGGAATACCATCTTTTGTACCGACACCTGAACGAGGGTCCCCCATTTTTGCGAGGGCTTCGCCTATTTGTTTACGACGATCATGCGATGTGTCGTGCTGTTCAAGCTCTTGTAGAAGCGCCTGGGATGGCTGTGTCATGCGGTTTCCTTTCGGTCATTATCCTCAAATCGTGCAGATGGTGGGGTGTTTCTGCGATGAGTGGACCATTATGAACCCTTATGAACTATAATATTTTTTAAGTTATTTTCAACCCGCAATTTTCGCATCGTATAACTGTCTGACATTTCTGGGTAGCAGCCTCAAGCGCTTTTTTCCCCTTTTCGGACATACCAAGAAGAAACAGCGATTATTATTGACTTTTCAGCACAATATCAGTACCATTTGATTAATTATGGCAAATTAGTCAAACAGTCACAAGCAAGGAGTCGCAGTGCCAAAATCCAGCAATAAAGAACGCGAGCAACGCATCCTCGATGCCGCTGCCAACCTGTTCGTGCATTACGGTTACGACAAGACAGCCGTCAGTGACATCGCCCGTGATGCCGGTGTCAGCCAGGGGGCGATTTACCTGCATTTCGAGAGCAAAGACGCGCTTTTTGAAAGCTTGCTCATCCGCGAGATGAAAAGTTTCTCGGAGATATGGCTCGAACGGGTTGAGGCCGACCCCGATGGTGGCCGGATCGTCGGCCTGTATAAAAATATGCTCTACGCGCTCAGTCACAACGCCTTCATGTCAGCGATGTTCAAGCAGGACCGCCATATTTTTGGCAGCTATCTGCGCAAGCCCAATAACGTTTTCCACGATTCTCAGACGGGTCGTACGCAGTCCACACGCTACGAATTTATCAAACTGATGCAGGAGGCCGGTGCCGTGCGCCAGGATCTGGACCCTAAAGTCGTGGCCCACATCATGAACATTCTGGCTTACGGGCTGGTGGGGATGGATGACATCGTCGCGCCAGAAGAAATTCCGCCACTTGATGACCTGATCGAAGGCATTGCCGACATCATGGAAAGAGCGCTGGTGCCGGAAGGTGGCGGCGATACCGAAGCAGGCAAAGCGATCGTCCGGCAAATCTTTGATGCATCACGCCAGCAGTATGAGCAAATGAACGAGACAGAACAAGAGTAGCAAGGAAACCCATGAATATCTTTATCGTCACACTCGGTTCGCGCGGGGATGTCCAGCCTTATGTGGCCTTAGGCAAAGGCTTAAAAGCAGCCGGCCACACCGTGACGGTCTGTACCAGCGCAAGCTTTGAACCCTTCATTACCAGTCACGGTTTGCACTATGGCTATATGAACAATGAACTTTTGGATCTTATGGACAGCGCCGAGGGCCGCGAAGCGATGGAAGAGGCGGTTGGCATCCTGGGTTCGCTCAAGACAATGGCGAAACTCGCTAAAGAGGGCAATCGCATCAATCGCCAGCTTCTGAAGGAAGCATGGGAAGCCGCGCAGCTTGCCAACCCTGAGCTGATTATCTTTCATCCCAAAGCTTTTTCAGGCCCCCAACTCGCAGAAAAATTCGGCGTGCCTGCGATCATGGCCGTCATGCAGCCGATGATCGTGCCAACGGTCGAAACACCACCAATCGGTATCCCGATCTTAAAACTTGGCGGTTGGTACAACAAGCTGGGCTACAGTTTGATCAGCATGGGCTACAATGCATACCGTGGCATGATTAACACTTTCCGCGAAGAGTCGCTTGGGATTGGCAAACTGCCCCGCTCGCAGAATGCGCTGAAAGAAGTCGCAGGACAGCCCATTCCAGTCTTGCACGCCTTCAGCAGATATGTCCTGCCGCGCCCGGCGGATTGGCCTGATTATGCTCACGTGACCGGCTATTGGTTTCTGGATCAATCGAACGCGTGGGAACCTTCCAATGAGTTGCTGGCATTTCTCGATGCAGGCGCACCGCCTGTCTATGTCGGATTTGGCAGCATGGCGGGGAAAAATCCGCAGCGGTTGGCTGAAATCGTGATCGATGCATTGCAGCAGGCAGGCGTGCGGGGAATTATCGCGACCGGTTGGGGCGGCCTCGAAACAAGCGATCTGCCCGAGACCATCTTCAAACTTGACCAAGCACCACATGATTGGCTCTTTCCACGGATGTCAGCAGTCGTCCATCATGGCGGCGCAGGCACAACCGCAGCCGGTCTACGCGCCGGCCGACCTACCATCATCTGCACCTTTATTGCCGACCAACCCTTCTGGGGACAGCGTGTTCACGCACTTGGCGCAGGCAGCAAACCCATCCCGCAAAAGCAG
>JAIOHN010000096.1 GCA_019912985.1 Anaerolineae bacterium
GTGTGGGTGTCTTTCAGGACGATTTCGACATGACACCCACGGCTGACCTCCAGGTCGTGGCGCAGGATGTCACGGATACGCGCTTCGTCAAAGTCATCAAATGCCAGGTTCGCCGGATTGGGTTTCATGGAAAAGATGTAACGATCTTCAAGCTGCTGCGCCATAAATTCACGATTGGCCCAGGGTGAAACCGATACACGGCGCAGGTTTGGAATGGTTTTGACGTACTTCCAGCGGTTATCCAACGGCTCACAACAGCCGTAGCAGGTGAGTCCAAAACGTTCGAGGATTGGCTTCTGGTAGGGCAGGACAAACTCATTAAACATGCGTGGCGAAATGCTGACGGTTTCCTGGCTCTCGGCAAAGCCCCACATATCTTGCAAACGGACATGACCATCAAAGTCGGGCTGGGGGAGTTCATCTGTCCAGCCAAGTGCTCCGGAGCCGACATAAGTGCCATCGCTATTGAGGCTGAGCAAATCGGTGGCTTCCAGATCGTTAATCATGGTCATCGTACCGTCGCGCAGCACAGACATGATTTGATGCAGGAAGTCAGGATTGTCGACCATGTCGTACATGATCTGCTCCAGGCCGCGCAGATTCGCCAGCGTCCAGGTCATGCCCAGTGTCCACCACCACAGCGTTTTGATACGCACAGGAAGCAAGTCCCCAAAGATCGCTTCAGCCAGTTGCGCCAGTTGCTCGGTGGCATGATAGTCAATGTTGATAGTAGGGAAGTGCAGTTTTTCCAGGTCCGCTACATCCCTAAGTGGCGAATCCCAGATGTAAGCACCACCATGTTCCCCGCCAATGCGCTGTTCCATGAGTCCCCAATTGGGGGTGGAATGAACATGGCTGACCGGGAAGTAGGGCTGAATGGTGTAGTCGTCGCCCATTTGCTCGCCCCAGAAGATTTGCTTACGCAGATAAAGTTCCCAACTGCGGGCGATTTCGTTCTGGCAGCGCAGCGCGTCGTCCGGGATGATCTCGTGCCAACTGTTTTCTGGATCGCAAAAGATCAATGGCCGGGTGGGTTCAAGGCGGTTATGCAGTTGCCACCGGTCGCGCTTGGTTGCTTCGACAGGTTGTCTGGCGAGGTGGGCAACCTTTGCGGCCAGATCACGCAGGATATATTGATCTTCTTGGGGGAAATCCCAGGCCTGTGGTTGGAGTAAGGTGGTGGGGTTAAGGGTAGTATGTGTACCATCAGCTGTTGCCGGGTGTTGTGGTTTCATGTGTCTGGCATTCTGCTATAGATACCTGACTTGATCTTAAAGATGCTGCGCGTAGATGGAAAGTTGCATGTGTTACTCATTTTTGTGATATTGAACACCGTTGGGGCCAATGAGCGCTGGTTTGTCTTTGTTTTGAGGCAAGGTTATAAATAGAGTAAGGAGGAAGTACACTGCATGACGCGGCATATTGGCATAGTGTGGATGGTTTTGAGCTTACTTGCAGTAAGTTTGCCACTTGCTGCACAGGATGATGCTTGTCGCCCGATGCTCAGCAGCACGCCATCGCAGTTGTTTTACGAACTGTGGCTGACTTCAGGGAGTGTGAATACAAGTGATCTTCCTCAACTATCGGTGCTGAGTAGCTATCAGCAGCTAGGGCAGTCAGCACTACAGGAAGATAATTACCGAGTGGCATTGGACTGGATTAATCCCGGTATTCAGTTGGGGCTTGAGTTGATTGACGACTATCAACGAATGGGCTACGCGGCATTTCAGGCTGGCGATCTGGCTGCTGCCCAGGTGCAGTATCAACGCGCGGTGGCGGCTTATCCCGCACTGGCGGACCTCTATTATCTACATGGGATGGTTAATGCTGGCTTGGCGAACGAAGATGAGGCACTGGCGGATTTCACGCGTGCGCTGGCGTTTGACCCGCAGCTGAGTCCGGCTTTTCATGAGCGTGGCATGGTCTATTTTCGGACACAGTCCTACACGAATGCAGTGACACAGCTTTCGTGTGCGCTCCAATATAGCCCGAACGATATAAGCAGTTATCATGCACGTGGCTGGGCTTATGATGCGCTTGGTGAGTATGCACAGGCGCTTGCCGACTTCACGACCGTGCTGCGCTTTGAGCCGCAAAATGTACTGGCATATATCAATCGCGCCAACACCTATCGCCATCTGGCGAATTATGATCTGGCGTTGCGAGATCTCAATACCGCTCTGGAAATCGACCCTGATAACGTGTCTGCGTTGAATAACCGTGGATTGGTGTTTGCGGAAACCGGCGACTATCCACTGGCTGTTGCCGAGTATTCACGTGCGATTAGCTTGCAACCGGACAGCAGTACCCCTTACATAAACCGCGCCAACGCATTCCTCGAACAGGGCGATCTTTTTTCAGCGCTTTATGATTATACGCAGGTCATTTTCCTGGAACCGGAAGCAATAACAGGGTATCAGGCGCGTGCCCGTGTTTATGTGCAAATGGAGAATTACACGCAGGCGCTGCGCGATCTGACAACTGCTGTACGCCTGGAACCGAATAACGCCGATCTCTTTAATGATCGCGGGTTGGTGTATTCGCAACTGGAGGATTATGAGGCAGCGTTGGCGGATTTTTCGCGTGCGATTGAGCTTAACCCGACTAACCCTGCGCTGTATAACAATCGCGCCTGGGTCTATTTAAAGCTTGGTGATGCGTTCCATGCGGGGTTGGATTTTGCACGATTTGGAGGGCGATTGGAACCGGATATGATTGTGATTCCAGAGTGAACATTTGCTGAATGTGGAAGGTTGGTTTCTTGCAGGCGGCTTACTGAACCGTTATCCTCATGATTGTTTCGGATCGGAGATAAAACTTGGCAAACACAACAGATTTTCTGGTATACATCGGCACCTATACAACTCTTTCTGGCTCGGATGATGGGATTTATGTCAATTGGCTGAGCCTGCGTACAGGCGAACTGCGGCTTGCCAGTACGGTCAAAGGCGTATCCAATCCCTCTTACCTGGCCGTTGACCCCAGCAATCATTACTTATACGCAGTAAGCGAATCTTCTGGCTCAGGTGATGATGTCAGCGGCGCGGTGAGTGCTTATGCGCTCGATCAGCAGAGCGGTGAACTGACATTTTTGAATCAGCAGTCGTCTATGGGGAATGGTCCTTGCCATGTGTCAGTCGATCAGACTGGTCGCTGGGTCATGGTGGCAAATTACAATTCAGGCAGTATCGCCATTTATCCGGTGCTGGCAGATGGTCAGCTGGGGGAAGCCTCAGATTTTATCCAGCATGTAGGGTCCAGCGTGAACTCGCACCGGCAGGAAGGCCCGCACGCGCATTTCATCGGCACCGACCCCACCAATAATCTGGTGCTGGCGGTTGACCTGGGTCTGGATAAGGTCATGATTTACCAGCTTGACAAGGAGACTGGTAAATTATCTCCGCATGATCCGCCGTGGCTGACCACACCTCCTGGCGCTGGTCCACGTCATTTCGCTTTTCATCCTGATGGCAAACACCTTTTTGTGATTAACGAGCTGGATTCAACCATTATTTCGTTTGCCTATGATGCCGCTGACGGGAGTTTTCGAGAGTTAGGTATCGTCAGCACACTGCCCGCGTCATTTGATGGTGAGAGTACCTGTGCGGCCGTCAAAGTCGCGCCCTCGGGTAAATTCGTTTATGGCTCCAACCGGGGACACGATAGCATCGCGATTTTTGAATTTAACGATGGCACACTGATTCCCCGTGGGTATGCATCTACCGAAGGGCAGACACCACGTGATTTTGCGATTGACCCCACCGGGAGCTTTTTGCTGGCTGCGAACCAGGACACCAACACAGTGGTGACCTTCCGTATTGATTCGCTGACCGGCCAACTGCGTCCGAATGGACAAATCGCTTCCATTTCTGCGCCTGTTTGTGTAAAAATTCTGGAAGTGTGAGAATCTCATGCATCAGGAACAACGCCAGCGTACCCATGCTTTCCTTAAGAATCACGGTATTTTTCATGCCTTATTTGCGCATATTGATAGTGTGAAATGGTTGACCGGTTTCCACCCTCCGGTGGAGGTGGGACCGAATTTCTTTCTTGGTGGACCGCCTCTGGTCTGGTATTCGGGTGGTCATTTCACCCTCATTGTTCTCGATATTCAGGCCGATTCGGTGGCGGATTTGGGAGACGACTCTGACTGCTCACTTGTCACCTATCCAAGTTATACGATTGACGCACCAATTGAAGGCCAACAACACCTGATTGATGCGCTCAAGTCAGTATTGGACCAGAGTGGGCCAATGCCGGATGGCCTGGGTGTGGAAGCGCGTTGGCTGCCGGTGGCGGTATGGCAGTTATTGCGCGAGACCTTTTCGACCAATCTCGAGTATGTCGCGCTTGACGACTGGTTGATGCCCTTACGTGCGATCAAAACTGCCGAAGAGTTAGAAAAACTACGTCAGAATTTCCGTCTGACCGACATTGCTCACGCCGCAGCGCGACAGGCAGTGCAGGCAGGCCAGCGCGAAATTGATGTGTATGCTGCTGTGGAGTCTGCTATTCACAAAGCAGCGGGTCAGCGTGTGCCGATTGGTAATGATTTTGTGGTGGGTTACCGGCAGGCGAATATCGGTGGCTGGCCGTTGGATTATCCCATTCGAGAGCACGACTCATTCATCGCTGATATTAGTACCATCCAGTATGGTTACTGGAGCGATAGCTGCGCAACTTATTTTGCTGGTGAGCCAACTCAGGAACAGATTGCGATGCATCGCACAGCGCTGGAAGCATTGGAAATAGCGATTGGGATGGTAAAGCCCGGCGTCATCGTCCGTGATATTGACCAGGCCGTGCGTGATTTCTTTTCGCGGGCGGGGTATCCGGTTTATCCGCATCACACCGGACATGGGGTAGGTGTTTCGGGTCATGAGACACCACGTATTGTCCCGTATAATGACGAAGTGCTGGAAGCTGGTATGGTGATCATGCTGGAACCGGGCGTTTACTTCCCCGGAAAAACCGGTGTCCGGGTGGAGGATGGTATGTTGGTGACGAATGACGGTGCCGAATTACTAACACATCATGACAAAAGTCTATAGCACGTCAATCTGAATTGGCTGTTTAGGGGTATAAGGATGGGAAATGCAGCGTTTTGAGGGGCAGGTTGCTCTGGTTACGGGCGCGGCACGTGGCATTGGGCGTGGTATTGTTCAGCGGCTCGCCGGCGAGGGTGCACACGTCATCATCAATGAGAAATATCACCTGGATGAAGCAGAAGCGCTTGCCCAGCAAATTCGCGCAGCAGGGCGCGAGGCCCATGTGTGGACCGCAGATGTCTCTGACCGTGCTGCGATCAAAGCTATGTTTGAGCAGACGGTTGAGGAGTTTGGTCGGATTGACGTGGCGGTAGCGAATGCAGGTGTCTCCATCCGTGAGCCAATGGTTGAAGCAGAGTGGGATCATGTCATGACCACGGTTGGTGTCACGCAGCTTGGGGTCTTCCACACCTGCCAGTTTGCGGCACAGCAGATGGTTAAACAGCCGATCGTGCATGGGCGGTCACGTGGAAAAATTATTATCATTAGTTCTGTACTATCCGAATATCCATTTCCCAAAAGCTCGGCATACAATATGGCTAAAGCAGCGGTGGGTCATCTGGCACGGACACTGGCAAATGAACTTGCGGAACATCACATCAATGTCAACGTAATCAATCCAGGGTGGATTAATACACCAGGTGAACGCCAGCACGCCACTGAGGAGGAAATTGCTCAGGGTGCGTCACAGTTGCCCTGGGGGCGGCTTGGCGAACCGGACGACATTGCGAACGCGGCAGCATTTCTGGCTAGTGATGAAGCTGACTATATCACCGGCGCAACACTGCGTGTTGATGGGGGTTACCTTCTGGGACTGCAACAACCAGAATAATTTTGGGCTGTTTGCTGCGCCCTTCACGAAAGAACTTTGGGAATGACGACATCAGAGCCAACCACTATTGAAAAAATCCGTAGTTTGCGCTGGTCTTATGCCTCAAACGCTGCGAATGCGGTTTTTGTACAATTTACTTATTTTGGGTCCGCATTTGTTCTGTTCCTGAACCAGCTAGGGTTCGACAATACACAAATTGGTTTCTTGCTGTCGCTCTTTCCTTTTCTGGGGTTGGTCGCTCTGTTTATCGCGCCGCGCGTTGCCCGATTTGGTTACAAACGCACTTATGTCACCTTCTGGGCGCTGCGTAAAGTCATTACTGTATTTTTGCTATTTGTTCCCTGGGTGTTGAGCGAATTTGGTTATCAGGTTGCGCTGATCTACATCGGGGTGATTGTGTTTGGCTTTGGATTGTGCCGTTCGATCGCTGAGACAGGCTACTATCCCTGGGTGCAGGAATTTGTGCCAGATTCAATACGAGGCAAATATTCGGCTACCAACAATATGTTTGCTAGCCTGGTCGGGATCGTGGCTGTCACGTTTGCCAGCTTTGTGTTGGAACTTCCGGGTGGGCTGGAACGGTTTATGTTTCTGTTTGCGGTTGGCATTGCCTTTGGTGTGATTGGTGTATGGTCAGTATCACATCTGCCGGGTGGCGCGCCGCTGAAAGGTGAAGATGCACCGCATGCCTCATTTAAGGATTTATGGCAGGTCGCCAAAGATCGAAATCTAATTCTCTATGTAGCGGGTATTGGCCTGCTGACCCTTGCGTCCAGCCCGGTGGGGTCTTTCCTGCCACTGTTTATGCAAGATTACGTGGGCTTAAGCGAGGGTAATGTCGTTTTACTTCAGAATGCGACGTTGATCGGCACATTGCTGTGTACCTACTTTTTAGGGTGGGCAGCGGATCGTTATGGCAGCAAACCGGTGATGCTATCGGGGATTTATATCAAGCTGCTGTTCCCAATTGTGTGGTTTGTGATGCCGCGTTTTTCTGATATAAGCCTTCCGCTTGCCCTGACAGTCGCTTTCTTTCAGGGTATATCCGGGATTGCCTGGGCAATTGGTTCGACCCGTTTGCTGTACACCAGTATTGTCCCGCGTGAGAAGAAGACAGAATATATGGCTGTCTACTATGCGGCAGTCGGAATCATCGGTGGCGCGAGTCAGCTGCTGGGTGGTAAGCTGCTGGATGTTTTTGCGGGGCTGAACGGCCAACTTGGTGTCTTTACGATTGACCCCTTCACGCCGTTGTTTGTGTTGGCTTTTGTGCTGCCGATTGTGAGCCTCTTGTTGTTCCGTGGGGTACGGGCAGACAGTGACGTGAGTGTTGGTGAGTTTGCAGGTCTGTTCACGCGAGGTAATCCCTTCTTCGCGCTGGAGTCGTTGATCGGCTACTATCGCTCGAAAGACGAACGTCGCACAGTGGTGATGACCGAGCGCCTGGGGCAGTCGAAAAGCCCGCTCACTGTTGACGAGCTGCTTGAAGCACTGTCCGATCCTCGCTTCAATGTGCGTTTTGAGTCAATTATTTCGATCTCACGCACCAAGTCACATCCTCGTTTGGTTGAGGCACTTTGCAACATCGTAGAAGGTACGGAGCTCTCACTCACCGTCGTTGCAGCCTGGGCATTGGGGCGTATTGGCGATGCGGGGGCCATCCCGACCCTGCGCAATGGTCTTAACTCCGATTATCGGTCGGTAAGGGCGCACTGTGCGCGAGCCTTAGGAACGTTGGGAGATGTGGAAAGCGCTCCTCTTTTGCTCGAACGGTTGAACAGCGAAACGGATAAAGGCTTATGTATGGCTTACGCATCCGCGCTGGGTAATTTGGGCAGTGCAGAAGCAGTTGACAAAATCGTTGCTTTTCTGGGGGAGACTGATAACGAGGGTGCGCGTTTTGAGCTGGTGTTAGCTTTGGCGCGGATGGTCGACGGTGAACACACCTTCATCCA
>JAIOHN010000944.1 GCA_019912985.1 Anaerolineae bacterium
CTGCAATTCTGTCGCAAGATCGTATGCTTCACGATAACAATTTTCCGAAGCGTCGAATACACTGAGCTTCAATAACACCTCGCCGAAGCTGATCAATACCGAAGCCCGTTGATGCCTCTCTGTGGCGAGTTCCGCTGCCCGGCTATAGGCATGTCTCGCCTCCTGGAAGGATTGTAACCGCATCGCTTCATCACCAGCGCGGATGACGTATTGCAACTCATTTTCGACCTCACCCGCCTCACGCCAATGATAGGCAATCTGCGCTGCCGAAGCATTCGTTTCGCTCAAAACTAACGCAGATCGTTGATGTAACCGCTGTCGGCGCAGTGAATTAAGTTGCTGACGTACGGTTTCTCGCACTAAGTCATGACTGAAATTGAACACACCTGGTACTTCACTCGTCTCGTCTTTCAACAAGCGCCAGCGCAAGCCGGCATCTATTGCCTGGAAGACTTCATCTTCGCTGCGTCCGCTGATACGCTGCGCCACCCGAAAGCTGGTTGGTATATCCGCCACAGCCATTGCCTCAATCACCTGTCGCCCACTATCCGGTAATTGGCGCAGCCGCCGATGGACGAGATCTTCCAGACTGGGTGGAATGGGCAGTGCTTCCGGGAACTCAGTCATATTGCGGAGTTCCTGAATTAACTCCGTTAGATATAAAGGATTACCCTTTGTCATCTGATGGATCGTGTCGCGAATATGCTGAATATCGAACCCAACCGGGAAAGCACTCTCCGCTTGTTGACCAATCAAAGAATCAATAGCATTTCTATCCAATGGTGAAAGTTGTAGTGTCTTAACCGGGCCAGTGCGGTGCAGATCATGGATGAAACCCGGAACAGCGGGATTATCATCAGTCTCTTCAGTGCGATATGCGCCCAATAACAAAACAGGTGGTGCGGATTCTAGATCACGTACGCGGTGAGCAACAAATTGAAAGAGTCGAAGGCTGGCTTCGTCCGCCCACTGCAGATCATCCAAAAACAAAATAACGGCTGGGGTTCCCGGCAACTTAAGTAGAAACTCCACCACTGCGATGAACATCACCCGTTCTTCGATATTGTGTGAGCCATCTTCGATATTTTTCGACCCCAATCGTACCGCCACCCTGGGCAACAGGCGCGACAAAGGTGTATGCCACACAGGTGCGAGAAGAGCTAAGACCTCGTCGCTAGTTTGTTGCAGGCGTGTTTCCAGCAGATCAAGCCATGGCTGATAAGGCAAGCGGCTGGCTGATTCATAACAACGCCCGCTTAAGAACAGAGCATTTGGTTGTTGTTCAACAAACTTTCCAATCAGACGACTCTTGCCACCACCTGCCTCCGCATGTATCAATCCAATTGCCGTACCACTACGTTGCGCCGTTCGCCAGAGTTCACTTAATTGCGCTAATTCTGCTTCTCTACCCACAAAAGGCGTGATGTCAGGTTGCGATTGAAACACAATCGCCTGAGTGGTCTGGGTGATGTGGCTGCTAACGACTTCACCGGCCAGGATTTCCTGATACAACCGCTGGAGATCATCCGATGGATCGACCGCTAATTCACGTTGGAGGAGATCACGGCAATGCTGATATTGGCGTAAGGCGGCATCACGCTGACCCAGTTTGGCATATAACCAGATCAACTGTGCGTGTGAGGTCTCTAGTAGAGGATCAAGGGACGCTAATCGCTGTGCGTATCCTAGTGCAGTATGTAAGTCGTCATTTTCAATCAGCCCTTCAACCAGTCGGACAAAACCACGCTGCGCACAATGTTCTAACCGGCTACGTTGAGCCAACAACCACATTTCGAACTCCGGCACATCCGGCAGCCCATCTCCCATAAGGAACTCGCCATGATATGCCTCAAGCGTTTGCTTGAGGGTGTCAAGCGTCACTTCGCCAAGCGATTCGTGATCCAGAATTAGCGCAAATTCAAAAGCATCCACATGGCAATGGGCATGATTAAACTGCACTGTCTCTTTATCCACAAGCAAAATATCTGTTGCCAATTGGCGGCGGATCCGGCTCAAATGCCAGCGCAGCGTTCCTTGCGGATCTTCTGATTCCTGACCAAACAACGTGTAAAGTGACTGACGGCTGTGAGGAAAATCGGTGATGGCAAGGTAAGCGAGGATCGCCCGCGTCTTGCGACTCACGGAGAGCTGCTGTACGTCTCCGTTACGCAGGTAAACAAAAGAGCCGAGTAATTGAAGGGCCTGTGTATATTTCACACTAATTCACCAAGTCGCTTCTACCCCATATGACTTTATCATCCTTACTGAAGGACGCAAAATATTACCTGAATTAAAACTACTTAGAAAGCTCCCTGTATCTACCATAAAAGCCCGCTTTTGCCGCAGTGATGTTGGCAAGGATGCAAGATCGCTATTTTCTGTTCTCTCTTATGAATTTTCGCATGTCCGCTGGAGCGAAACGCCAGTGACTGATCTGGTCGCGTATCTGACAGACGTCCTGGTAGGTAGTTCCGTCAGTCTCGAATTACGTGTTGTGTTCGCTCTTCCAGGCCTCAGTGGCGCGTCATGATTTAGCGAAACAATTTAACCAGATATAGATGGACGAACAGTGAAGTTACGGCAGTTCCAATAAGCACACATTCTATCCATTGTGGTATTACTCAGGTGCGTTTTCGTGCCATCGGTGATATTTACCGCGAAAAACGTGCCGCCAGCACTGCCCGGTTCACCTTCATAATAAAGGATATGCTGACTGTCGTTTGCCCAGCCAATGAGACTGTCAAGACCGTCACCAGTAATGGCTTGCATACCAGTGCCATCTGAGTTGACGATGAAAACGTCAGCGCCACCAGGCACAGTAACCTCGGAGCGGAAAGCCGGGAACACGCCAATGGCGATATAGTGACCATCAGGCGACCACAGATGCGGAAGCCAATCGTAGCCCGATAAGGCCACAACCCGATTAAGTGTCAAATCTTGCAGGTTCACGCTGTAAAGCCCCGAACCACCCTCATAACTAGAGGTGAAAAGCACCACATTGGAAACAGGTGATAATGCAGGACGATAGGCATTAGGTGGTGAGCTGGTGAGCTGCTGAAGGTTATTGCCATCCAGGTCGATGCTGAAAAGCTCCCCGCGCGACGCAAAAATCAATCCTGAACTATCCGGCAGCCAGTTTACGGAACACGCCCCACAATCGACCGGAAGCCGCCAGTCTTCCCCGGACTCAACCCCCACAATGAAGATTGTGCCATGAGTCGCTGCAATATAGCGACCGTCCGGCGACCAGGTAAGCGTTGTCTCTGACGTAAATACCAGTTCGTTTAACTGCCTGATTTCCCCCGTCAACAGTGTGATGACGTAAAGATAGGATTCATTCCATGTCCGGTGTGAGTCACTGGAGAGAAAAGCGAGTTGTGTGCCATCTGGCGACCAGGCGGGAATCATTTCATGCGTATCGCTGCTGGTGATGCTGACCGGATCACCAGAAAAATCGGTGATGTAAATATCCCCGCTGTAATCGAAAGCGACAGTAATTGCAGTCTGGCTACCATTTGCCTGAATCGGGGAGACC
>JAIOHN010000945.1 GCA_019912985.1 Anaerolineae bacterium
CGCAGCCTGCTCAAGGCGACTTACCCCGAAATTGCCAATGCCACCCTCCGTGAAGTAACCACCGAGGACGGGCAGAAGGTGGTCGAATTCCTGCCGCAGCCCGGACGTAAAGGGTAGCCACCATGTTTGACGCAGGCTTGACGATTGAAAGTCTGCGGGACTGCCTGGCAGATCTACCGCCTGTCGAACTCAAGGGGATGGTGCTTCTCAGGGAGCGCCGTCCTCACGGGCAGTTTTTCCCGCAGTTGGAGGGCGGACAGTTAGGCATCCCGCGTGAGACTATCGCCGAAGCGGTGACTGAAATCGTCGGTTATACCGAACGCTGCCGCCGGGCGGCGCAGCAGTTGGCGAAGCTCACGCCCATCCCCCTGACCGCCTTCTCGATTTTGGAGTACGGCATCTAATGAACGATCTACTGGACACCTTTGCGATGCTAGCAACGGCAATGCTGGATGACCCGCTGCTGACGCTCGCTAACGCGGTATGCTGGCTTGATCCCCTCTGGGAGACGAGCGAGGACGATGTATATGAGGAAGGCGATGGTGTGGGACTGGCGCTGTGTATCACACGTAGTGCCTTTCCTGACATCTACGCGGGGGCGGTGGAGCGCATCCGCTCTGGCGCAGCCGAAAAAGAACTGGACAGCTTCATCTGCGGCGCAATCAGCCAGCGTGGTATCCCGCTCGACAATCTCGAATTTCTGGGTTACGGCATTCCGCTGACTGCCTGTGGTATCGAATTATCTGATCCTGATCTGTATGCCGCCCGTGCCGATTTGCTGCCACTGGTGGAATTGTTTGGCATTCGCCCTGAACCCGGTCACTACAATGTGGAAGTTCCCGACTGCGCCTACACCGCCGGGCGGATCATTGCCGACAGCCTGGTGCAGCAGGACGATGCAGGCTTGAAACAGGTCGGCTGGGCGCTGGCGTGGTTGTTCTCCTGTTCCGGCAATACCCTGATTGATTACGACGACGAAGCGCTGGCGGAAATCCCGCCGCTGACGTGGGATCAGGACGACCTTGCCTTTGCCATTGAATTGATTGAAGAAACCGGCTGCATGTTGCGCTATGTGAATGCCGGACTCAAGCTGCTCGAAGCAAACCCCAGCCTCTTCGCTGCGCTGGAAACCAATATCCAGCGCACCTACAAAACGATAGCCAAAATGAAAGGAAAGAACGATGAACCCCGCATCCGATTGGAGTGGCCGCCTCTTATCACAGGCGGTGATGGAGCAGCCGTCCCTGATCCTGAGTTTTTACAGCTTCGGGGTGATGCTGCATAAGCGCAACGGCGATAGAGTGAGTGAGCATCCGGTAGACCCGGCGCAGGTCGCGCTGGCGCTGTCTGCCAAAGTGCGCTTCGATACCGGGCTGTTGTCGGACAATACCCTGCTGGTACGACAGGAAGGCGTGAAGAAGATTGTGGTCGAGTACCGTCCGCCGCAGAAGACCTGGCTGTATCTCGATGGGTCGGAAACGGTGCTGCGTGTGCCGCTGCCCGGACTGCTCCTGATCCGGGTCACGGCGGAAGATAAAAACCCTCAGTACGGCGTATATGCCGTCAAAAAGCGCCCACCCACACTGAATGAACCGTTGTTTCATGCCCCGCTGCCGAATGTGTTTTCCAGCGGGAACATCTGTTGGGGGACGGTGCAGCGCGTGACGGACACCGCGCTCCAGAGTACGACGCTGGCAGAAGATTGGGCGGTGCTGTTGGGTTCGCGCTTTAACGATCATGGCGTGGGCGGCAAGAGCAAATCACACTCGTCCGACATCCGCCAGATGTTGGTCGCGCTGGAAAAACGCAAAGCTCGCGCCTATCCGAAATCTGACCTGCTGCCGGTCAAGAAGACGCTGGCACAGGTACTGGGAGACGAAAAATGAACATTTTCGATCCGAATACCCATATTCAGACGCTCTCCATCGTCGGCTTAGGTGGAACCGGGGCGCAAATTGCGCGTTCTGTTGCGCGGATGGTGTATGACATGAAGGCGGCGCGGCTGCACACGCCCCAGATTGTCCTGATTGATTCCGACAAGGTGGAGCAGAAGAATGTCGGACGGCAGTTGTATGTCGAAGCTGATGTTGGACAACCGAAGGCGCATGTTCTGATGCGCCGCTTCAATATGGCTTTGGGGTTGGACATCATCGCCATTGACCAACCAGTGAGTGCCGAAAAGCACTTTGAACGCTGGGGCAATCTCATCGTTGGGGCGGTGGATAACCATCTGGCGCGGCGTGAACTGGCGAAAGCCAATGGCGCGATCTGGATTGACAGCGGCAACCATTTCAATGCTGGTCAGGTGGTAATTGGCAATACCAGCGATCCTGAGACCGCCCTGCGCTACATCGACGGGCAGAACGGCAGATATTCGTACTTGCCCAATGCCAGTCTGCTGTTTCCGGCGCTGCTTGAATCCGAACCAGAGGCAAAGCCACAGCCCGAACCAGAGCGCTCGTGTGCTGAGTTGGTGGCGACCCGTGAGCAGGATTGACTTATCAACGACTGGATGGCGACCATCGCTTCGCAGTACATCTATAAACTGCTGCACCGCCAGCCCATCACCTCATTCGTATCTTACATCAGCGCCGACGGCATGAGTGTCCGCAGCATTCCAATCTGCCGTGAGGAATTGTCTGCATATCTCTCAAGCGACTAAACTTTCAATCGAATGTAAATGACCTCATTCCCACCTTTGCTTGCTCGTTTCTGGGTCTCAAAGAAATTGGGATCAGCCTGAACCAGTTGCGAAAGCAATTTGTGTCCATAAGTGCGAGGATCAAATCCAGGATCCAGTTGTCGCAATGAGCTACCAAACGTGCCTAAGTGCGCCCAACCATCATCCTGGAC
>JAIOHN010000946.1 GCA_019912985.1 Anaerolineae bacterium
GTCTAACCTTTTAATCCGGTAAGAGCGATGCCCTCGATAATGTAACGCTGGAAAAAGACTACGATTAGTAGCAACGGAACCACGGAAAGAGTCGCCCCGGTCATGATCAAGTTCCAGTCTGATCCCGCCTCTGATGAAAAGAACTGGATGCCTACCGGGAGCGTCATCATCTCTGACCGGGTTGTAGCGATAAGCGGCCATATAAAAGCATTCCAGTTACCCAGAAAATTGAATATGCAGAGTGCGCCGATGGCCGGGAGACTCAGAGGCACGGCAATACGCCAGAATAGGCCGAATTCACTCACGCCGTCAATCCGACCGGCATCAAGCAGTTCGTCGGGGACACCCTGCATGAACTGGCGCATCAAGAAGATACCTGTAGCCGTTATCATGCCAGGAAAGGCGATGCCCCAGTAAGTATCCACCCATGTGCCGCCGATGATGGGTTGTGAAGACATAATAAACCAGGGAATGATGAGCATCTCCGTAGGTACCATAAGTGAACTCAAAAAGATGACGAAAATTGCGCGTTTACCGGGAAAATTGAACTTGGCAAACACATAACCGGACAGTGAGTCAAAAAACGCAACGCTGACTGTAGTCATGACTGCCACCACCAGAGAGTTGGCGTACCATCGCGGCAGATCAGTATCCAGAATAACCTCACCGTAATTTGCGGTTGTGGCTTCTATAGGGAAGAAGTTTGGCCGCGTAATTTCTGTTTTTGGTTTGAAGGAGGTCGAAATCATCCATAGAAAGGGCACGACCATCGTGATACCAATAAGGGTTAAGCAGGCATAAGACAACAGCTTGTAGCTCAAGCCGCTGCGTGACGGGCTGCTAGCTCTGCTGGGCCGGTCAAAAAGGGAGGACCGCTGATTCTGCTGAAAGGTGTCCATCATCTTGCTCCCTGTTTACTGGATGTCTCGATTGGTGATGCGAAGTTGGATAATCGTAATGCCGAGAATGATCGCGAATAGCGTTACAGTCAACGACGATGCATAACCCATGTTGAAACTCTGAAACGCCTCACGATACACGCGCAAGACCACGGTCGTAGTGGAATTAAGCGGTCCGCCATCACCCTGGTTACTCATCGCCAGTACCGGGGCAAACATACGCATAAATGCGATCGTTTGCAGCACAATGAGGAACACCAGGGTCGGATTCAATAACGGAAATGTGATACGGCGAAACGATTGCCAGCGTGTCGCACCGTCCACTCGGGCTGCCTCATAATATGATTGGGGGATTTGCTTAAGACCTGCCAGGAAAATAATGACCGCGTAACCCAATCCTTGCCAGATGACGACCACCAAAATAGAAGGCAGCGCCTGTTGGGGCCTGCTCAAAAAGGGCTGTTGCGGTAGCGAAAATGCCTGTAAGACGACATTGAAGAAGCCGAACTGTGGTTGATAAAGCATTCGGAAGACCCAGGCAATAGCGATGGTTGACGTAACAAACGGCAAGAAAAAGAGCAAGCGATAAAACGTGCTCAAAAAGCGTATTTCGTTCAGCATCAGTGCGACCAAAAGGGCAAGACTCAACTGAATAGGTACGCCGAGAGCGACGTAGGCAGCGGTGTTCACAAATGCCGCGCGCGTTGGTGAACGCAGGTCATTCAATTCGTCGACCATCAACTGATAATTTTCTAGCCCTACGTACTCATGTTCGGTTGCCAGTGGGTTGTAGTCGTGCAGGCTCATCTGGAACGCAAAGATGGTAGGATAGATGCGGATGTAGAGGAAGAAAATTATGGGAATGGCGAGAAAGACATAGGCCCAGAGTACCTTACGTCGAGCTAACGTTAGTTGTATCATGAGTCACCGCCCCGTATCACGATCATTTTTTCAGTGCTCATTGCGCCATTTGTGAACTACGTCAGACCAAGAAGCCTGACGTAGTTCAACAAGTGATTGCCGTCGGAGGCTAGGACTCGCGACTGGCCCAGAAATCATCGAGCAACTCTTGCTCGGTGGCGGCTGCCTCATTGATAGCTTCGCAGGCATCCATGCCACCCAGGCGGACCTGATCGTAGGCATCAATCAACACCTGCCGCTGGACAGTCTCGTCCACAAAGAAGGTGGCGTGAGCATATTCCAAGCCTGCGGCGAACGGACCAAGAATCGGATCCTCCAAGAGTGCCGGATCGCCTGCTGCTTCGAGCTGTGCCGGGAGTTCGCCGACTTCATTGACCCACAGAGTGCCAGCTTCTGCGGTTGTGATGAACTTAAGGAAACGGATAGCAGCGTCCATTCGCGCTGGATCGGCAGCGGCGCGGCGGGTAATGCCATGTGTCCAGTAGGAGCCAAAGGTCGATTTCTCGCCGTTGGGTCCAACGGGAAGCTCGGCAACGCCGTAGTTCATATCCGGATTATTGTTGGCGATTGTTCCAATGCGGAAAGAACCATCAATATGCATGGCCTCGTTGCCGTTAACGAAGGCCTCGGTCACATCAGTGAATAAGTCATTGCTACCTGTCTTATGGTCCAACTCGAAGGAAAGCAGGTATTTGAATGCTTCGCAACCTTCTGGGCTGTTGTACATTACTGTGCGACCATCCTCAGAATAGGGGACACCGCCGAATTGGCGTACCAGAACTTCGCGGAACCAATGGTGCTCCTGCCCGGTCATTCCGACAGCATAACCCTCGGTCGTGATGTTGAGAATGTCGGTTCCGTTGCCGTCATAGACTGTGGCTTGCTGTGCCATCGCTGTCAGATCATCAAGTGTGGCGGGTGGCGTATCGGGATCTAGCCCGACATCTAAAAATAGGTCTTTATTCCAGAACATCGCAAGCGATCGTACTGCAGTTGGAATGGCCCAATACTGCCCTTCAAACTTCGACTCTGCGACCATGGGTGAGAAGTAACTCTCGATCCAATCTGCGGGGAAATCGTCTTCGGGCAGTGGAACCAGATAACCCGCGTCAACAAAGGCGGGGATCCAACCATAGTAGAGTGTGACCACATCCGGTCCCACCCCGGCAGGTGCCGAAGCAGCGATCTCATCGCGGAAGTTATCGTAGACAATATCGCCGTTGTGAACGACATGAATACCGGGATTTTCCGCTTCGAACTGCTCGATAAGCATGTTCATCGCGTCCACGCGCGTCTCGAAAAAATACTGCCAATATTCAATTTCGATTACATCTTCCTGGGCCACAGCGGTGGCGCCCAAGGACATCACCACAAGCAACATTAAAACAAACAAGCTAAATTTGCGCATAGTCATTTCACCACTCCTCCATTTCTGTCGGCTTCACAATAATGTTCACTTCTAGTTGCAACTAGTCCGTTTCTTGCACCTCCTTACAAAAACTTTTACTGCGAATTCAGGCCGATCTTGAACAACCGCGCGGCATTTCCGGCAAAGATGGCCTTCAATTGATCGTCGGTCAAACCGAGTTCACGACAGTCCCGAATCTGGTCATCCAAGTAGCGCACCGCAAAGCCCCGCGGAAAATAGCTTGAATCAGTGCCAAATATGATGCGCTCAGCACCGATTGTTTCGATATACTTGCGGAAGAGTTTTTTTGTCGTCCAATCACCATCAACCCAGCGAACCCACTGATTAGAGCCGCTAGTATCAATGCTGACATTGGCGCAGGCCCAGCATAGCTGCAGGGTTTCACGAATCCAGGCACAACCAAAATGTGGAACCACGAAATTGACATCCGGGAAATCTTTGGCGACGTTGTGCAGCTTCAGCGGGTTGATGTTTTCGTGCCAGGCGATGCCCCCACCGCCGCCCTGAATGCCAAAGTGAATCAAAACGGGAATATCCAGCTCGGCACAGGCTTCCCAGACAGGATAGGCCGATTCATCCTCGATTGGTCGGTCGAGGTTAGGGGCTAGGAGCTTGTATCCTTTAAGGCCAAGTTCGGTCACAGCGCGTCTCAGTTCGTCAGCTGCGTTCTCTGCAAAGGGGTAATGGTGCGCGAAGCCAACAAATTTATCTGGGTATCGGGCGACGATCTTGGCGAGATTATCGTTTCCGCCACCGGTCACGAATGCAACTGCACGCAGACCATATTTATCAACCTCTGCTGCCCAACGATCAGCCTGAGTTTCATCGTCTGGTGGGTTAGCCTCCGGTGGATCAAAACCCCAGGTGAGTCGCCACTGCTTACTATAAGTCATCGCTTGCTCACGTGATATATCAGCGCGGCGCTTCCCCCGCCGCGTGGCGAAATCGTCATGATTATCTGGCAGCATGCCGGCAAACCAGGGCAGATTGGTTGGAAAGTGGGTATGGAAGTCAATGATCTCAATATCCAAGTACATCGTTGATCCTGATTAATGAAAAGAGTTTATGCTTCACCTGATTGTATCCAAATTAAGCTTGTTACGCATCTCAAGGTGAAACCAACTGATTGTGCCCTGCCGTGATTCATCAGTCGGCACTATGTCAATTTATTCCCTTATGAGAGGATACCAAGGCCGAAACATGAGCACGGTAATGTGCTTGGTGGTGGAGTAGGGTGGAATAAGGAGTATACATGTGCGTCCCCAACTCCTGTCGCTCCCGTTCCTGTATAAGGTTTCATCCGAACCCTCAGTGGGGTTTGTGTCTTCTAAGCCCACTGTGACATGGTAATGTGGTTGTAGAGACAGAGCAACCACTTCATTGTGCTCACTTACACACGAGCAACAATCATGCCGATTAGCGCAGCCTGAGCTTATCGGTCATCGCCGGTAGCTGCCCAGTGAGCTGTGAAATTATTGAGAATGTTGGCTGCTTCGTCAAGCTCATTATCGGGTATCGGTGTAAGCCCTTCAAGTTCTTGTTGGAGCTTAACTCGCTCTTCCAGACAGCTAACCCGATGTGCGGGTTTCAATCAGACAATAAGTTGGTGAAAGCCAGCGGTGAGTCTAAGCTCACCTGCTAGCAACAGTAGACGGCAAAGGTATGGCTCAAGATCATCCGCAACCAACGCGAACTGAGATGCCACAGGTCACGTGCCCAGACCCGTTTGGCATGGTAGTATTACGTACCCGCTCTGTAACTACAGCCATCTAGGCCAGCCAAATCGTACTGTAACCATTTGACGTGCCAATTCCAACAACCGTTTGTAATTGCCAGCGCGAATTAAGATGCTAATCAGGCAGGCTATATCGGGTTCTAGGTTCAGCATTTTCTTGTTGCGATGTTCCTGTTTGACATCACTATTCCTGCCAAATATAGCGGCTCATCCAGTAGTTCTTGCAATGGCTTCCATTATTTATGGAACCCCACTTGTTTGGTTTGCTCGATTCTGTTGGTACGCGTCATTGTTCTTCAAGAAATTTATCTATCCAATGCACAGCATTATGAACTCCATTTTCCGCCCGGATAAAGCTGCCCACTTCTGTTGCACGGGTCTGCGTACTGGTATCGTTAACTAAAGTATCCAATCGAGACACCAGTGATTCCATTGACAATTTGTGGCGGCTTAGTGGTTTGAGACTGACACCAAGTTCGTACAGACGCCGTGCCCAGTACGGTTGATCGCCTATCTGAGGGAGAATCAGGCACGGATTGCCAGCGCGCAGACCCGCCGCAGTTGTGCCCGCGCCCCCATGATGAACGACTGCCGCCATCTGAGGAAAGAGCCAGCTATGTGGCGCATTTTGAAGCACGAAAATGCGTTCATGAGTCTGTTTGGACGACAGATCACTCCAACCGCTGGCGACGATCCCGCGACGATCCACCCGCTGTAGGGCATCAGCGATCATCTCTTGTGTCTGGCTTGGGTCACCGTCTGGCATACTGCCAAAACCAAAGTAGATCGGCGCTTCTCCCTGTGAGATGAAGTCCGCCAGCGCTCTGGATGGTGTGAAGGGTTCGTCGAGAAACCAGTAACCTGTGGTATAGGCGTTGGTATCCGGTGCGTGTGGGACAACATGCGGACTGAAGGCATAGAGCGCTGGAATTTGTCTGGTAGCCTGTGAATAATGCCATGCTGTATGAGGCGACAGACCCAATCGCTCACGCAGAACATTGGTCGTCTGTTCTACAATTGACCATGTAAGGCGTTCACCGAGAAGGCCCATCCAGCGATTAAAGATGCTGGTACGGTTTGGCAAAACCGGCAGTATGCTGGCGGCTCCGCTGCTGGTTGGACGGAATGGTTGCAGTGCCGCCGTGATCATCGGCATTCCCTGTTTTTCGCTGATGGCCTGTAAATAGGGTTGAGCAAGGAAACCCCCGATCAGCAGATCCGCACCACGGGTGCCTTCAATTGTGTCATTTACGGTTTTCTCAATGAGTGTGTTCGTCATGATTTTGAGTGCTTTGAGCTGTTCGCGTTGATTCGGGCTTTCCACCCACTTGCGACCCATTTCGCTCTGCATGAGTTTTTCAATGTCTACTGTCGGGTAACTACCCAGCCCGTGCGATTCAATCCATTCCGTGAAATTTGATCCGGCGATGAGGCGCACCTGATGTCCATTTGTTTTTAGCGCTTTTCCCAACGCGATCATAGGCTGTACATCGCCTCTGGTACCAGAAGCCATCAAAACAATTTGCATATGTGTCCTCCCTGATTGTCGCACCTATCCATTGGGATAAAGGGCAAGTTAACCTCTAGTGGTAGTTTGCAAGCGCAGCAGCAAATGCCAGGCAAGCCAAAGCTCCAATGGTGAAACGTGCGATATTGAGCCTGAACCAGACCATTCTCCTTAATTCCCAATCGACAGGGGGTGTTCCCGGTTGCCATAGCATAATGCTGTCATACCAGGGTTCATTCCCAAATCTCGATACCAGAACTGGACCAGCGATGAACAGGATTGTTCCGATACCTGTCCACACAAATGTTGGTGTATCCATCTCGTCCCTCAATGCAAACAGCACGAAGGCCGCCGCCGCAACTGGTATCAGTAACAGGCCCCAGACTACAGGAGATTTTCTGCCTGTGACGATGATGCCTTTCATCACCCGGATGTACGACGGATACTCAAGCTGATTGAGTACGCCCTGAATGACACCGACCATCGCAGCGATTACGCCGACAAATGCGCTGGCAGTCACGACCAGGATGGACATGGCGATTTCGACTTCGTTCATTAATGTTGCCTTTCTCACCAATCCCAGCAGATTAGTTCAGCATTTTGTATTTCAGTGTTTAACTGTAATGTCCTGCTACGTTTGAAATGGATTTATTCCTGTACGGAACTAATCCCAAAGCCGCTACAACTTCAAGAGATGCCCAGAGTAGGTGAAGTATAAAGCCACCCACGGCTAATCCATTCAGTCCTTGATAGAGTCCAGCAAAGTTCATCACATATAAAACAATGAATATAAGATGTGGCAGGGCACCAATTCGGTTCCATACTCTTGAAGTGGAGTGGCTTGAACCGACGAATATGCTAATCCCAAAAACAAACATGAGCATATAAGCCTGAGCAAAACCTCCAATTGCCCAGAAATCATCTTTCATAAAGGCATAAGGTCCTACACCTAATGACGGAACTAGATTGATATAGAAAAACAATGGAACAGTGAGAATGACGAGCGTTATCCCGTGTATCTGTGTAACGCGACGACTAAATTTGTTCATCATGTGGCTCCTTGGCTAGCAATTTATGACTCACTAATGGGTCTTTGATGCAAGTGAAACTTGTTGTATGTTAACTCGTGCTATTCCATGTAGGTCTTGGATTTGCTGTGGCGTGCATTCCGGCGAATATGCCAGTCATTTACCTGAAACTGAGAGGCTTCTAGTAAAGTCATCATGCGATCCTCTTGTCGGGGCATAATTTGAATTGCAACATCATTACCTGAATAAACCTCTGTTAACCCCTCAAGACGAGCATAGAAAAAGTGAGGTTGCAGTGGTTTTTTTCGCAAGTGTTTGGGAAGCGCGACGAAAAGGTCTTCACAGTGATGAACACTCGTAAGCAGCGGCGCTTGTGCTGCTAAGCTGGCTTCAAACAGGCGTTGTCCGTTGTAACCAAGACATAAGCGATCCGCATAAACCTCAATGTCACCTTTGTAGTATGGTGTCCGAAAAAAGGTGCGTTCGGCGAAAGCAAACAGGGCAATCGAGTTGTAGGCATTAGCGAGAAAATATCGGTTTTCGTGGATTTTTAACGATATGGAAAATTCCTGAAATCGTATTCCCTTGAACCGGGAATCCACTGCGCTGATCGTGATGTCGATTTCATCGGCTGTATTCCCGTTTTCATAACCTTCCTGCCGCAAATAATCCCGCCAGATATGCGCGTTGGCGATACCTGATAGGGTGACTTCAAATACAGGTTCGATCACTGTGGCATACTTGATATGTTCAGTCATTTCTCTGATGCACTTCCATTAGACTGCAGGGCTGGCAGGGCACCCTCCAGGACCTTCTCTAGGCTGTAGTTCACAACAGCATTCAAGCTACGATCACGAATGCCATCAGGCAGATACCGGAAAACTTGGTTACGCACCCCGCACAACAGCATATTCTCAAGCTGTCCTACAACACCAATCTGGTGCGACTGACGCAGGATGGCGTTGGCACGTGGCATTCGCAGCGTTTGATAAGTTTGCAGTGCGCTATCGATGTCCGTAGTAGCAGCAAGGCAATATGCGAGTGTATAGGCATCTTCGATGGCCTGACACGCGCCCTGACCCAGGTTAGGGGTCATGGCATGGGCAGCATCACCGAGCAAGACCACCCGCCCGTGAATCCATGTATCCAATGGACTGATTTCATAGATGTCGTGATGAAGGATGTCCGAAGCCCGTGTTTCCTCAATGACCTGTTTGATTGGATGATGCCAATCAGCAAAAATCTCTTGTAGGTGAGCTTTTGTGTCCTCGTTCGAGGTGTGACGTTGGCCGTCTGGTGTGTTTTGAGTCGCAAACCAATAGACGCGGTTATCAGATAGCGGCGCAAGCCCGAAGCGTGAGCCATGCCCCCAACTTTCTCCCCACACATCTCCCACACGGGCATGGTCAAAGGGTACAACTGCCCGATACGCTGTGTAACCGGCATAAATCGGTTTTGCTTGTGTGATTATCTGCTGCCGCACTGCTGAATGAATGCCATCGGCTGCGATGAGAACATCACACTCTACACTTGTGCCATCTGCAAAATGTGCCGTGATGCCACTCGCTGATTGAGTACAGCGCTTGAATTCACTGCCCAGATGAACATTACCATGAAATTGATTGAGCAAAAGCTCATGAAGGTCGGCACGATGCACAATAATCGACTCGATGGCCGATGTGCCCTGTTTACCGTTGATCCTGGCAGCCGTCAGTATGTCACCCTTTGCTGTTCGGATTACCCCCCGTCCCTCAAAGCATCCCAGCTTAAGGAGTGCATCGCTCATATCAAGTGCTTTGAACACGTTTATAGCATTTGCCCATAATGTTAGGCCGGCCCCAACTGCCGTAAGTCTGCTGGCGCGTTCATAAACTTCAACATCAATACCGCTCTTCTCCAGCGCGATGGCGGTAGTAAGCCCACCGATTCCACCTCCAATGACAATCGCTTTCATTCGCTGTTCCCCTTTTGTGATAATGGACCAACGTCATCTTTCTTTGATGGATCAGGCTGGTCAATCGAGTTTACAGAAATTAACTGAACACCCAGATCACGCAGGCGGTTCAACACGCCATGCAGCGCGGCTTGATCGGGCAGGGAACCCGTTAGTAGGGTTTCACCCTTGTCGCTGTGCGTGATAATAAGATCACCGAGCCACTCCCACGTTTTATCCATATGTCCCTTGATGCGAATTTCGATAAATTGGCTCATCATTCAACCCTTTATTCCAGTGATTTGCGCATGATTATCCTGGTGAACACGCTCAAGTTTTTAGACCGGCAGCGATTGTTCAACATGCCCATCTGAAACAATGGGTGCGCCAACTGGTCGTTCAATCCACGTAAATGTTTGCCAGCGAAAACTGTGCCGCAAAAGCTGGGTGGCTCCGCGCCGACCATCGGTTACGGATTCCAACATAAGCGCGACAAGCGTTAGAATCGGTAGGAGCAAAAATGCTATGGTCGCAAATGCGCCTTCTGGCGGAACCGGGATGAGAAAACCTGCAAAGGATAGGCCCAGGGTCAGGATGATGAAGCTCATAACCGGGTAGCGCTTGATAGTTGGTGCGATATTCATGTTGTTGTCCTTGTAAGTCTAAAATCCGCCAGCAAGTAAAATCACCAGATAAATGGTGAAGTCTGAGATAAAGTGCAGGAACATTGACCAGCCGATACCATGCGTCTCCACCATCGCTTTGGCAAATACCCAACCGCCAATTGTCGTGATGATGACACCGGTGATGCCCATCGGAATGCCGAAGTAATGCGCCAGACCGAACCACGACGCGATCAGAAACAAGGAACTGCCTTTACCGAACAGAGGCAAAACCTGTGGCAGCAGTGCAGCTCGATAGAGGAATTCTTCTGCGAAGGCATTCATCAAGGCACACAGCGCGGCAAATAGCACCAGCCCTGAGGAAAGACTGCTCAATGAAATCGGTGGTTGCAGGCCTGGGACCATGAACAACAGGAGCAGGACAATAATGATGAGGGCGTACCGCCCACCAAAACCGGGCCAGGTTTCAGCCTTACGCGGAATCCCCCAGCGCTCCGGTTCAGCTATAGCGTTGAGCTTGCCTACTGTTAGGAAAAAGTCATGGCGCTTCAAGCCCATCACCAGTAGCAATGCTAGCATGATCAGCACCGCGCCGATACGCAGCAGACGTTCGCCGAAAAAGGTTAGGTTCGCGTTGGCACCAAACAGATTGTCAAAGAATGCACTTTGCTGTATGAGCGTTCCAAATAGCCAGCCTTCAACTCCGTAAATAACGAGGAATGTCAGCGCTAGCCCTCGCAGTGGACGAATCGTTGACCACATAAACGTCAAGGTCGCAATGACAATGAGAAAGCCGATGCGGGCAGGGATCATCCACCCGGTTTGCATCTGCAAGAAGCCACGTAAAACAACCTCTGGCAATGTCAGCAGCAGAACAATCGCCCAGGCTGACCACAACAGTGTGCGTCGTTCCACGTCATTTTCTGTGGGTCTGCTCGGAATTGTTACCGCTTTATGCATTTCTTCCTCACTTCATCCATGTTGTTACCTTAGCCGATCGCAGCTCAATCATGGGTAGCCAAAAGGTGTATCTAAGAGGTTGATTGTTGGAGGATCGAGTGATGTCTCGTCTCTCCAGCAGCTTTGGACTCAATTCGATCAAACTTGCTTGCTAGATTGCTTGTATAATCGACAGCCGACGCAGCGTGATCAGTGTCTTGAATACGTCTTTGACAATTGGGATGGTGACGATGGCGACCAACAACCAGAAAATATCCGGCGCAAAGTAGTATAGGAAGCTGAATGGTGTATTCATAAGACGTGGTACCGTCAGCAGCACAACCAGTGCAATGATGATGTCCAATGCCAGAGGCTTCAAAAGCTTGCGGATAACCGAACGCCATTCAAACCTGTTCGGTGTTAGCACGATTTTCATTCTGAAGGCGAAGACTAACTCAAGAATAATGACAGCCAGCAAAGCGACCTTCATGGGTGTATTGCCGCCGCCGATGGGCAAGTGAATGATGTCCAGCGGACGTTGATCAAGCAACCAGGTGCTGATTTGGTCTGCAAAGGTGTCAAATTGCTCGGCTAGACCAATGTCAAAGCTGTTCGCTAGCACGACCACACCCCAACCGCTATCTGGAAGCAGCACTATGCGGGCATAGTAGTTGGCTGTGCCACCGGTCTTAGCCAGTCTTTGCTCACCATTGACCTGGTCAACATCCAGCCCCATAGCGGAATAGAGGCCCGTTGTGCCAATAGGGATGAAGGGGCGCCGCATTTCTGCCATACTCTGGGGTGATAATAGAGTCGCGTCGCCGTATCGTCCGCTGTTAAGTTCCGCGATCAGGAAATGTGCCATATCCTCGGCGCTGGAAATCAGGAAACTGCTGGGGCGAGTCGCGCGATCATCAGGCAGGTTGGCGGCGATGGGGATGCCGAACCAGCGACGATAGCCGGTTGCCATGCCTTGATCCAGTGCCTCTGTCTGCGAGGTGAAACTGTGTTGCATCGCCAGCGGCGTGAAAATGTGATCCTGAATATAGGTTTCGTAAGAATGTCCGCTCACCGACTGGATGATAAGACCCAGCGTGTCGTAGTTCAGGTTAGCATATTGATAAGTTGAACCGGCGGGGCTGGTAGAGGCGATGCTTTCCAGGTGGCGAACGTTATTCTCCAGTGCAGTGTCGCTGTAGTCGCCATTGTAGAAGTTATCGTAACCGGCAGTCTGTGGGATGCCACTGGTGTGATAGAGCAGGTGGCGCAGGGTGATTTTCGCCGAGATCTGTTCGTCAGCGAGGCGGAACCAGGGAAGGTAATGCTGTACGGGCGCATCGAGATCGAGCTTCCCTGCTTCCACGAGCTGCATAACGGCTAAGGCAGTCAGGGTTTTCGATACAGAAGCCAGCCGGAAGGATGTCTGGGGCGTTACCGGGTGTCCAGTGGGATCGGTTACACCGTAGCCCTCTAGATGCACGATTTGGTCGCCCTGAACGATACCCAAAGCCACACCAGGCAAGTTCATTGCCTGCATCTGGGCTTTGACGTAGCTCTCAAGCGTGGGGATAACGGGTTGAGCCTGAATGAGGGGTGCCCGAATTGCGATGAGTGTCAGAACTACAACTACGACGCGCAAGAGCCAATGTGTAAACCCGTGATTGCTGGATTTCATGTTTACCCGCCTGTATATTTTGATGATAGGCTTACTATGACAGCAAACGAGTTGAGCCCGGGTAGCCAAAAGTTGTATTCAGGGGGTTGATTGTTGGAGTTGTAGGGATTTGGCAGGATTAATGCTAAACTCCTGTTTTCAACTGGAAGCAAGGCGGCACAATGGTTGCGGCTTCATCCAATTTGTTACAAACCAAATTGACTGCTCCCATGGGACGTGTGGAACATCTCGCACGAGCGCGCCTGCTTCAACAATTTGACAGTGGCCTGGCTCGTCAGCTTGTACTCGTTTGTGCACCTGCTGGTTATGGCAAAACATCATTCCTGACAGAGTGGCTGTTCGCTCAGTCCCGGCAAGCTGTTCCTGTTGCGTGGGTATCAATCGATGATGATGATAATGACCCCAACCGGTTCCTGATATACCTCATTTCTGCACTGGCTGCTGCCAGCAACCTTGATGTAGATGGCATTCTGACCCTTCTACAACTGCCACAGGCACCAGCTCCCAAAGACACCTTGACCCACCTAATCAGTCGCCTAGAGACTGCTCCCAACCCGATTTTCCTCGTCCTTGACGATTACCACCTGATTACCACATCTACCGTCCATGAATCGGTAATATTCCTGCTCGATCACCTGCCATCACATATAAACCTCGTCATAAGCAGCCGTGAAGACCCGCCGTTCCCACTAGCGCGGATGCGCGTGCGGGGTCAACTCGCTGAAATCCGGGCCGATGATCTCCGTTTTACATCACAGGAAGCCGGGCAGTTTCTGTCCCAGGTGCTGGGTATCCAATTGAGTGCCGATGAAATTCAGCAGCTGGACACCCGGACAGAAGGCTGGATTGCCGGATTGCAAATGGTGGCGCTGGCGATGAAGGGGCGCGATGACATTGCGGGTTTCATCACTGCGTTCAGTGGCAGTCACCGTTTCGTGCTGGATTACCTGACAGAAGAGGTGCTCAATCGTCAATCGGCAGAAATGCAAAGCTTTCTGCTGCAAACCTCGATTCTGAATCGCCTGTGTGGACCACTGTGCAATGCCGTTACCGGGCGAACTGACGGGCAAGTGATGCTGGAACAAATCGAGCGTGACAACCTGTTCCTGATTTCTCTGGATGATGAGCGCTACTGGTATCGCTATCACCACCTTTTCGGTGATATGCTGCTGAACCGCCTCAGGCAGTCTGCCTCAGGCGACGAAATGGATGAATTGTATCGGCGTGCCAGCCATTGGTTTGCGGGTAAGGGGTTAGTCGATGAATCAGTCAGCTATGCCGTAACGACCCAAGATTTTGATTACGCAGCGCAGACGCTTGAACAATGGGGAAGTAAGTATTTTGTTGAGAGCTGGGGCAGTTTCGGGATGAAGTGGGCACCGCACATACCGCCTGCTGTCATTGAGCGCCACCCGTTACTGGCACTTAATATCGCTTTATGGCACGGTTATATCGGTGAGACAAACATGGCTTACCAGAAGCTAGAGACTGCAAGACTATCCATAGCCAATAACGAATCATCCCGTGAAAATGAAGAATTGCTTTTTTATGCCCATACAATTGAGGCGTTCAGTGCCGGTAACAATAACGAACTTGAACGCGCCTTGTCCGCTGTTGAAGAGGCGCTTGCCAGGCCGATACAGCCTGCACATCGACTGCATATATCGGCGTTGATTGTCAAAGGATTTATCTATCAGCGGATGAATCAACTGGAGCCTGCACGCACAATGTATGCTCAGGTTGTTGAAGCAGGGCAAAGTAGCGGCGATATTCACATGGCGGCGCGGGCGATCCTACATACAGCAGAGACATATCTGCTGTCGGGCAAGTTACACGAAGCCGAAAGTGCATACAACCAAATCATACATATTGCGGCGGATACTCGGTATGGTCAGGTGACAGTGGGTAATGCCTACGCCGGGTTATCCTTGATTCAGTTTGAGCAGGATCGATTGACCGAAGCCGCTCAATCGGCTGTGGCCTGTATCGAGCGGCATCACAGAGAATATATCATTCCTTATTATGTTTTGATGGCCTACGCTGTGCTGGCGCGGGTTGCACATGTGTCGGGTGATACGGCAGTGTTTCAAAACTGTGTTCAACAAGTTCAGGATATTCTGGCGGCATTTCCCTCCATGCCAGCCCGTACCTATGTCCTCTACAGCAGTCGTCTGTGGTATATCGACGCACTGAGGCCTTACTATGATCACTATCTACTGGCTCCGACAGGTAACCCGACCAATCTGTTGGAGGATCGCATTTTTCAACTTGCCGCCGTCAGGGCACTGATTGATGAAGGTGGGGAAGAGGCGTTACAGCGCGGACTGGCAATACTCGACAAACTTAGTTTGCACATGGCTTCGGCAGATGGGGCGGATCATCAGATTGATGCAGTCATTCTTCGTGCAGTCATATTGGATGCGCTCGGACACGATGATGCTGCGCTGGGTGCATTGAAATCTGCGCTTGAACTAGGGCAATCCGAGGATTATGTGCGCGCATTTATAGATGAAGGCCCCGCCATGGCGGCTCTGCTACGAAAAGCAAGAACACAGAATATCGCAGAAATATACATAATGGAATTGATTTCTATATTTTCCCGTGAAGTGCGTGCTCCGTCGCGCATACAAACGGAACACGAGATTGAACCACTCAGCGAACGTGAACTGGAGGTACTGCGACAGGTCATGGCAGGTGCATCCAATCGGGAAATTGCACAGAGTCTGGTTGTCAGCATAGGTACAGTCAAAAAACATTTGAGCAACATTTTTCTCAAACTCGATGTCCACAGTCGGACACAAGCAGTTGCTAAAGTAAGAGACTATAAGTTGTTTTGATATGTGAATTTGCAGAATATACGATGCCAGTCGTTGGTGAAGTGTGTCAGCAAGTTTAAAGACCACGAAGATGATTAGATTTTCGGGTCGAATGAGGCTCAGATGATGGCCAAGAGCGCTTTGACCATCTGCTGGTACTCGGTTCTACGGGGGAATAGCGTAGCCAGTGAGGGTTCCAAGCCGTCGCTGCCATTTGTACTATAGGATATTGAGC
>JAIOHN010000947.1 GCA_019912985.1 Anaerolineae bacterium
CTACATCAGCGATGCGAGAAGCGAAGTTTGTTGCAGCCATTTGTCTACCGCTCCCACGTTCACCGATGATGATGAAGATGCGATCACGGCTGCTTTCCGGCTTTTTTGGAAAACGCTCTGGTTCGACAAACAATGCCCGCTGGCGCCTCAACTGCGCTTCATTAATCGGGAAGAAAGGACTAATCGCAGTCGGATTCATATCTTCTTGATTGCGGCTTTGTCGAGTGGCGAAATCAGATATCCCGGTCATATTCATTCCCTAATCCAGTTACTTCAATGCTGCTTCGACTGTACGGACAATCTTGATCATCACGTCTTCGGCTTCACTCTGTGGCATCCGATCTAGTGGCTGGTTCGGTGGATGAACACCCTGTATCGCATTCAGCGGTGTGTATTCATATGGATATGCGCCAACCGCTACCCAAACGACAGTACATTCTCCGCGTTTGTGACAGTCCAATATATATGGCAATTCGTGCTCTTGGATAAAGGATGAGTCGAAGAAACTCTTGCTAGCCAAGATCACAGCAACTTTCGTTTGATGGAGAGCTTTATAGATTTCGTCGAACCACTCGCTACCAACTTTAATATCTCGGTCTACCCATGCCTTAACAACGTGATGTTTTCGAAGCGGACTCAAATAATCCATAAGTGTGTCGCACCACTCTTGGTCACGGTGACTATAACTGATGAATACCTGATCACGCATTAGTTGTGTCTCCACTAGAGAGGATGTTTTCCGTTGGGCAATAAGCATGTCATCGAAGCTACGGATCAAGACGGCAAAGTGTGACCATTCCGCAGATTCGAAGGTAATACTTCTAAGATAAAGCTGCGCTTTTTGGAAAGCGGTGACAACACCAGATTCAACTAAGTTGACGTAAAATGTCCGAAAAAACGCTCCACGAATTTCCGGATTAACTTCTGCTGTCGGGCAAACTACAAATGGAGCACTGGATCGTCGTAACTGATTGATGTACTGCGTGCCACTACTGAGATTTAGAGTGACTAACTTCAAAATAGAATAGTCACGAACTAAAGATTGCCATTGATCAAGTGTAAGTAGTTGACCGTCAAGTGCTATATCACCTGAGGACGTGAGATCACTTACAATATGCCAAATATGATAAGGGGTATCGGCGCTCTGTGAGTCTCGAATATGCTGAAACAGTTTGATGCGTGACGGTTTGTACAATACATCCACCACAATCCCACCAGCACTTTCCTGGGCCATACGTCGCAGCATTTTTTCATCGACTTCATCATCGCTGATGTTCACTACCAAAATTCGAATTGGAGCACGTATTGCAGGTGACTCTTCAGTCACCGTGCTAGATGCGGCTCGTAGTATCGCTATGCCTTGATCATTAAGAAAGTCATCCCCATCATGCAGTGTCTCCCACATGGTTTGGGGAGCATCTGCTGGTTCATAAATAACAATCGTCAGTACCCGTCCATCTACACTTACCTGCGATCGCGCTTCATCATATAGAGATCGGTCGATTACAGTGTTGAATAGTGTCTGTCCATAAAGTTGAAAATCGGTAGTTGGAAAGGAAGGTAAGGACAGGGAAATCGACACACCTTGGTTATTCCAACGATTGTGTACCGTGCTGGTCTCAGTGTCGATCTGTATGTGAAAAAATTTCTTTTCCATTAGATCAAGTTGGTTAGATTGTTTATCATATTTTTTCTGTAACACATTTGCAGTTGTAGACTGTCTGAACTGTTCAATTAAGGCATCAATACGTTGTTGTTTGTCTTCGCCAACTAGTTGACGGACCTCGATAAGCACAGCTTCAATTGCAGACATATTATCATTGATATTCCCAAATGCTATGCATTCACGATATAGATTAGCAACAAAGGTGAATGTCGATCCTTCATAATCAATGCGTCGGAGTAGACTGGGAACGGAGTGCAACGCAGTGTAGACGAAAGCTCGACGCTCTTGTGCCGTATCTACTAAGGGTTCAAGTAGAGTAGAGAATTCTTTAAGCTCAATGTGATTTGACATAGGCAAGTTACTAGACTCAGATGTACTATAAACATAATTATAATGATTTCTGTTTTGTTAAGAAATCATGAAACTAAACATCTAGATGTGATATTCCAGAACAAAGGACTTAATCCAAGTTATTGCTATTTTCTGCACTAAGTTGATTGTGTAATTGTGCAGCAAATCTCTAGCTGGCTGAACTAAGTTGACTCAGCCTTGTTCTGCAAGCGTTTCCAAGCAAATTGCAAAAGGCATGATCTAGCTTATAATAACTTTTGACACCTATTTTAGGCAAATGATTTTCGCAATCTGAATCGGAGAATGGTGCTAATGTTTGAGAATATTAAAGTCAATGTATATGGATTGTTTGGATTTGTACTTCTTGCAATCATGCTGATGATTCGTATGCTGCAAGTTGAAATACCGGACGATGTCTCCAGTTCACCACTTGTGTATCGGCTTGGAAACGCCTTATTTGACCCGTATATTCTCGCCAGCATCATACCATATGTGATAATCAGCTTCTTCGTTGGCACTCGGCTAAATTCAATGGCATATGTCAGTCAGCGACTCTCTAAACAGCAGCGTTTGCGCTACCAACGCTTCTACATTGGAACACAAATAGCTTTCATCCTAGCGATTGTTGGGCTTTTGCTTGGATTAGGCAACCTACTCTGGCGAATGCTCTATTATGTAATTGTGGTGGCTGTAGGTTTTCTGATTGCATTTTTTGTGGTGTCACCTGCTGATGATAGCAAAAAATCGAAACAGACCTCCGATGAACTTGAGTTTTGATGTATTGCGAGATCTTTTTTCTACCAGTTAGCGTAATTTCATATTAGCATCAATTAAATTCACATGTTGCGTCGAATCTTCCTCTCTCGCACAACGTCGTCGCGGCGATTCTACGGCGCGGGCATCCTCCCCATCAAACACCGGCGAATGATACGCTGGTACCATCCTGCGGACGGGACCACCGAACCATCCGCCTAAAAAGCCGACCATAAGCTGAAATCATGAGAAGCTGACCAATCTGGTCGGCTTTTTTGTTTGACAGGTCCCCTCCTCAGCGCCGTCCCCGGTGGTTGAGCGTTGTGCTCAGCCGCCATCCGGACGGATTTCCGGTTTGACGAGGAGGTTTCGTCATGTCCGAAGCAACATCCCGCAACAAGATTCGTGAGTCCATCCAGCCGTTCCCCCATGTTGCGACCTATCCCACGCTCTGGGGTGGTGAGCTGTCGTTCGAGCAGATTTCCGAGGACATCAGCCCGCGTGCTGCCAAGATGCTGATCTACCAGTATCGCGTCTGGCCGCAGGACATGCCCGACTGCTTGCAGAACGGTCTGATGTACATCTGGCAGCAGCTCGTCGAGGATCACGAGTTTCTGGCGAAGATGACCGTCCGCGATGCAGCTATTGTTGTCTGCCACCGGTCGAAGTCCACCAGCATCCGCAAACAGAATCTCCGCTATGAGTACATGGAGGACTTCTGGGCGAAGCATGACTTCAAGCATCCCGAAGAGATGCGGATTGGCGGTCTGGAACGCTTCAAGATCGCTGGTGAACGTTGGGCGACGTGGGCCACGCTGACCGACATTCGCATCGACATCGAACGCGCCATTCTAACCATCTACGAGCAGGTGAAGGATGATCCGGTGAGTCTGCTGGCACTCTACGCCGCATCGACCTGTGTAACCAGTAAGGACCTGGCGTATGTCATTCCTGGCAAAGGTGAGGATGCGATCCGCTGGCGGGCAGCCGCCATCCGTGACCAGCTTCGCGGCATGTTGGGCACGCTCCAGAAGCAGAAACCGACCTGGCGTGAGAAGTTCAACAGTGGCGAGGTTGAGCCAGCGATTACGCTGCTGGAAGATCACCGCGAGTACATCATCCGCCATGATGCGATCCAGAGCTTGCTGGAAGGCATCAGTTCATCACAGGCGGCAAAGACGTTCGGGCATAATGTGAACACACTTCAATATCACCGGCGAAAGGCGAACGCACAACTGGCACAGGCATACGGCTGCACCGCATAAAGGGCAGTCGTTTTTGTTTCTCCGGCTGGTGAGCGTGTTTAGCAGGCACGTTCACCAGCTATTTTTTTGCTTCGAGCCGGTCGCCGTCACAGATGTCACAGC
>JAIOHN010000948.1 GCA_019912985.1 Anaerolineae bacterium
TCATCGGATACGTCACACTGGACATGGATATGTCCGATGTCGCCAGCGCGTCCATTCGCTCCCTGGTAGATTTGTCCTCCCAGGATAAAGCCCACATTGATTGAAGTCCCAACGTTGATGTAGACCAGGCTCTGTAAATCCTGGCTGCTGCCTTTGCGGAGTTCTCCATATGCCATTGCGTTCGCTTCGTTTTCGACGATGACCATGGCATAGGGAAAGGTTTCCCGAATCAGGCTGGCAATCTGATAGCCACCCCACGAGGGCATAAGCGGACTATCGAATAGCGTGCCGGATTGTTTTTCTACCGGGCTGGGAACGGTGATGCCAAACGCCAGAACATCGCTAAGTGGTATATCAAGTTTGTCGATCCGTTCCATCACAAAGCGGCATATCTGGTTCAGGACGGTGCCCGGCGCTGCCTGCGGGGTGATGGGCAGCATCCGCCGAACACGGATGCGCTCGCTGAAATCGACCAGGGCGACATCCAGCGTGGTCATACCAATCTTCGCTGCAACGATGTAGCCAAACCGGGAGTTGAATCCAATCTCTTTTGCGCGGCGGGCGCCGGTTATCTGGACTTCGCCTGTTTCTTCGAGAATACCATCCGCAATGAGATCATTCACCACAGATGTAATTTTCGATGGGGAGTATCCGATGGATTCGGCGATACGAATGCGCGAGAGCGTGCCCGACTGGCGGATGGCGGAAACCGTCAAGTACTTCGGCGACGACAGCGCAAATGGTGCCATGCGCGCCGGCGCTGACTCAAATGGATTTTTCTGTGTATGTTCCGTCCGGTTCTTGTTCAAATTATTGCTCCGAGCTTCGACCAACCGGCTAGACAATCTATGTTGGAAACTGCACAGTGTATTATGCGATCAATGTCTTTTCCAATAAAGTGCCTATTTGAAGATGCAAATACGCTTAATGCGCAGAGAGGGGACCCCGGTTCCCATCTGTTTGTCATGCCAGGCCTTAACTTGTATCACCGGGCTGGGAAAGATTTGGGTTCATATTTGATGCCCACTGTCTGTCCGGATCTTGCCAATTCACGTATCGCATCACAGATCAAGGCATTCTTGTAGCCATCCTCGAAAGTCGCGCCGCAGAAAAGCTCCTTTCGTAAGTGACAAGAACTCCAGTCTATCGGCCCGACATACCAAGTGTGAAAGCCGTTTCACCGATGATGCACCCTTGCTAAATGTGCATCGTGTTCCGAGGTTGATATTACGCCCATAGGACTCCTGCGGTCACTATGCCAACTATGACAACACTTTACTGGCCGGCTTCCGGCATGCTTGATCCGGTGACGGGCGGCGCGAACGATACCTGGGCTTCCGATTTAGATTGCGTATCCACCAGTTCGCGCGTGACCAGATAGGCAATCGCCCCAGGCAGCAAACTGATGAAGATCAAGTAGGGCGCTCTGCCAGTGGCATAATCGGTCTCGGCATCTTGCGCGGCCTGTGCCCGGGCCTCCTCATCCATCATCAGCTCCCAGATCTGTTTGCTGTTGCCATAGGGCTCTACCGGTCTGGCTGCTAGACTGGTGATTGCTGCCAGCGCCAACCACACGGCAATTCCCACTGCCAACCCAATACGGTGCGCTCGCTGGCTTAGTGGCAGAATCTGTTTGCTCTGGCGCAGTGACATAGGGGTCAGATGGCTCCAGACCATAAATAACAGCACTGAAACCAGCAGCACCAGGAATCCATACTCATAGGGAAAAAGCCGCCATCCCTGAAACAGTCCGACGATGCCGATGAAAATACCGGCAATGATGATCCGTTCCACCGGGCGATAGGTGCGCTGCGGCACCTTGCCGTTAAATGCGATTGCTACCAACACAATCAAACAGGCAAAGGCCAGCACAATCGACACGAAAATAGCGATAAACGGAATAGCCTGAATGAGAACCTGCTGCTGCTGTTCCGGAGGGAGCTGATCGCTGTAGAGTTTGAACAGTCCACCAAACGCCAGCAT
>JAIOHN010000949.1 GCA_019912985.1 Anaerolineae bacterium
TGGCGCTGGGCGCGATTGACGCCGCCAACGAAGCGGGTTTGACGACAGGGCGCGATATTTCGATTACCGGTTTTGATGATATTCCGCTGGCCGCCAGCAGTTTTCCGGCACTAACCACCATACGTCAGCCGAGCGAAGAGATGGGGGCCGCCGCTGCAAATATGATGCTCCGTACCTTGTCTGGGGAAACACTCAACGAGCCGCATGTTCGCATGGAAGGGACATTCGTGCAGCGGAAATCCACCTGCGGTCTATAGGTATGCTTCACTCTTGAAGCGCCCGGGCGCGACTTCGACGACGCCGATCTGCGGGCAAAGATCGCGCAGGAAACAGGATGCGCATTGGGGATAAGTCGGTTTGCAGACTTCACGTCCAAACTGTACCATGTAGCTGTTCCAGTGCGCCCAGAAAGCACGTGGCAGCACCAGTTTCAACGCCTCGTTGATTTTGGCAGGCTGCTTTACCGATGGGGCAACCAGTCCCAGCCGCTTGCTGATGCGGTTGACATGGACATCCACGGTGATGTCGTCATGGATGCCGAAGCCCACCTGTAATGTCAGCACCGCCACTTTCCAGCCGACACCTCGAAATGTGATCAAATCATCCAGGGTATGGGGCACCACACCATCGTACACCTCGACCAACCGCTGGCAAATCTCGCGCACATATTTTGCTTTGCTTTGAAAATAGCTGACCGGGCGCACCGCTTGAAGGATCTGCTCATCGGTCAGCTTGAGCATATCGTCAGGGCTATCCGCCAGTGCGAACAGCGCCTGGGCTGCTGCCAGCGTCTGTTCTTCACGAGTCTGCGCGCTTAACATCCCGGCGATGAGTGCTTTGAACGGCTCCTCCTGAAAATAATCCAGAGAGGTTGTGGGCCAGTCTTTCGCTGCCTGTTCGATGCGCTTATAGATTTCGCGGACTCGTTCGGCTTCGGTCATGGATTCAGTCGCTTTTCGCTGGTTCGATCGGCAGCGGTCGGAGATGCTGCGCCTGAATGACCATGCAGCAAATCCATAATGACGTCCCCGCTGTGCTGAAAGTCAGCGGCGCTTAAGCCATCTGCCACGACCCAGCGCGGCTTTTCCGCTGTATCGTCATCGACATCGGCATCAGCGATCAGCTCAAATGTGAGCGGTTGGCATTCATAAATGAAGTAGTAGCTGTGATAAGCACGGTCGCCAGGATCGTAATAGAAAAAGTCCTCGTTGACCTGCACCAGACGCATTGTGGCGATTTCCAGCCCGCTTTCCTCACGCACTTCGCGCCGCAGTGCTTCCTCCAGGCGTTCGCCCGGTTCAACACCGCCGCCGGGCAGGGTGTATTTCTGGGTCACAGGGACCCGCAGCAGCAAAAGTCTGCCCTCATGCATGATGAAGGCATACACCGCTGGTCGAAAGCGCAGTTTTTCGCGTGGAATCGAGGCGACTCCGCCGGTAAACTGCTTGCATTCGATCATAGATGTCATTCGATATAACCGAGCGCGCGCAGGTTATCGAGTACTGAGTCATCGGCATCAAAGGTGTTGGCCTGCTGCTCGCCATTGGTGCGGATGAAATCTGTCAGCTTGCCCTGTAAGCGCTGCACCACATCAGGATGGTGGCTGGTAATATCCTGGGTTTCAGCGGGGTCCTGTGCCACATCAAACAACCCCTCGCTGCGTTCGCCCACCATCACCAGCTTGTTTGCGCCATCGTAGACGCCGCGCCGCACCTGTCGCAAACTCAGGCGTTCAATCAATTCTGGCTGGCGATGTTCGAGAACGCTGAGGAAGGTGGCGGGCGGAAAGGCTTCCGAGAAGGCAACACCGCCCTCTGTATCGGCTGCACCGTTGGTGGAGCGGGCCAGCGATAACCCTTGAATGTCCGCGTTTGGGTCAGCCTGGTCCAGCGGCGGTTGGTGAATGCCAGCGATGTCGAGCACCGTGTGGAAAATGCGCCGCGTGGAAATGTTGGTTTGTACCCGCTTGCCCGCCGGGAAATGATCGGGATAGTGGATGAGCAGCGGCACGTGGACCAACTCCTGATAGACCACGAAGGTGTGGCCGATGTAATTGTGATCGCCATGTGATTCGCCGTGATCGGCGGCAATGATGACCAGCGTATTCTCCAGCGCGCCGGACTGCTTGAGATAAGCCAGCAGCCGGTTGAGATGCGCATCCTGGTAGCGGATTTCGGCATCGTAAAAGTCGTGTAGGGTTTGCTGCTCCCAATCCGCCAGCGGGGGGTCGGTCGGGCTGGCCCAACGTGCGGCCTCGGCATTAAAGCGGCTCATGAAACGATAGGCATGACGGTTCTTCTGCGTTTCCGGGGCCACCTGTTGGAGATAATCCTGGGGCGGACGATAGGGCAGATGTGCGCCCATCAGGTTAAGAAAGGCGAACAGCGGCTGCTCACCCTGATACGCCTGCCAGTAGTCAATCAGGTCGCTGATAGAGTTCTCGGTATGGCCGGTGTAATTGACGAAGCGCGTCCACAGCGGCACGAACAGCGGATTGAGCGAGGTGCGAAACAGCCAGTCGGACTGGGCGAAGCGATTCTGCACCGGATGGGCGAAACGCCGCCAGCGCTGGCTGAGATAGCGTCGTGCTGGGCCGGGCGGGCGGGTGGATGGCCGGTTGACTGTCGCGCCTGCGTAATTGTAGAAGGAGTCAAAACCGCGCTGCAAACCGTTATCCAGCACACCGACCAGCGGATTGTTGCAGAAGCCGACGGTGTGATAGCCACTGCCGTGCAAAATCTCGGCCAGGGTGGGATGCATACCGGAAAGCCGACTGTTGCTCTGCGTGACTCCGTGCAAACTGGGATACAAGCCGGTGAAGATCGAGCTGTGCGCAGGGACCGTCCATTGAGCCGGGGCCACGGCACGCTCAAACAGGGTGGCACGGGTGGAAAAGTCGTCAAACGCGGGTGAGGTTTCGCGGTTATGCCCGTAGGTCGAGAGCCGGTCCCGGCGAAGGGTATCGAGGATGATGAGTAAGATATTGGGCTTCAAAATAACGACCTGAGTGTGATCACAGAAAACCTAGCGCGTTTAATCTTAACACAGCGGCGCAGGGATTGGCATAAGAAATCACCCTGCGCTCATCTTATAATCGTACGGGTTTTGAAACCTGTTTTGCATCAATGGATTGCATGAGCCCGCAATAAAATTACGTGTACAATAAAGATACTGGAGTGTACAGGGGAGAACACGAATTATGTCCGATGCTGTCGCGCACGTTGCTGGCCTTGATTATGAA
>JAIOHN010000950.1 GCA_019912985.1 Anaerolineae bacterium
GTGTTACCACATTAAAAGGCTTTGAGCAGCCGGTCGAGTATTTCACAATCCAACGCCAGCGTCAGCAAAGTGCATCGCAGTTGGTTTCCAGACATCTTGCGAGTATCCCTACGCCGTTTGTTGGACGCGAGGCCGAGATCAGCCGTTTACTGACTATTTGTCACTATACGATTGACAAACATAAGCTGCATTTTGTCACGGTGTATGGTGATATTGGCATTGGCAAGAGCCGTCTGCTGCAAGAAACATTCGACCAGGTTCAAACGCTGCCGTTACGCTGTTTTGCCATCGCCATCGCCCACGATAAACGAGCCAAGCCCTATAGCTTTCTGCATGATTTTCTGGCGGTTTGCTGTGATCTGAAAGACGACACGCCATCATCCGTGATCGAAATGCGCATCAAGCAGTTCATGAACGAAACCTTGGATGAAGAAGAAGCCGATGCCGTGACCCAACTGGTCGGTTTTTTGGCGGGCTACAGCTTTGCCGGCAGTTCTCAGGCGCAGTCGTTAAAATCGGTTGGCGCAGAGCAGAAACATATGATTTTGTCCCGTGTGGGCAAGTGGTTTCACTCGCTCGCTGCGCACAATCCGCTGCTGTTCGTGGTTGATAATTTGCACTGGCTGGATGATGAGTCACTGGAACTGCTGGAATATCTGGCGGGTGAACTGGCGGATAAGCCGATATGTTTGTTGACCTCGGCTCGCACAGGATTTAGAACGCAGAACGACAGCTACATGCGGTCCTTTGCGCATTACAACGAAATCTTGTTGGAGCGCCTAAGCGAGGGGCAAATCTCATCTTTGCTGCACGCTGTGCTGCAAGATATTGACTATGTACCCGAGAATTTGCCACGTCTTATTCGTGATCGCTCCGAAGGCAACCCTCTTTTTGTTGAAGAATTCCTGCGCATGTTGTTTGATAACGGTGTTTTCGAGGCAATAGAAGATGGGCACTGGAAAACCAATCATATTGTCTATGAACGTGTTGAGGCCCAGTTGCCAAATGGTTTGCTGGCATTATTGCAGGCGCGGCTAGACGAGCTTCGTGTGTCCACGCGGCGCGTGGTACAAGTCGCTTCAGTGATTGGCCCTGTTTTCTGGGAGAGTGCGGTCACTGAACTCAGTGGGTTTTCAAGCGTATCGTCAGAACTGGCCGATCTGGAAAAGCGTGAGATGATCATCGGCCATGCGGAGAGCGTTTTTGAAGGCGAGCGTGAATATGCCTTTCGCCACTCACTCTACCGAGAAGTGGCTTATGCAATGATGACGGGCGATAACCGGCGTGCCTATCACCATGATGTGGCGGCATGGCTTGCGCAGCGTGTCACACTGAACATGGATTATCTTGAAATCCTGGCGCAGCATTATCTGGCATCTGATCAGTATGAACAGGCGTTGACAGCCTATTGGGCGGCGGCGGCGGATTTGTACGAGCGCGGTATTTTGCCGCGTACGCTGCGTTTGATCGAAAGCGGTTGGAATGTCGCACGAGATGTCCCACGTGAAGTCGCGTTACCGGTGGTGAGCCGCTTATGGATGCTGCGCGGGCAAGTGCTGGATGGCCTGGATGAATATGCCGAGGCCAGCGCCGCCAGCGAAACCGCGCTCATGTTGATGAAAGAATTACCAACGACGATCATGCTGGATGAACGAGCAGGCGCTTCGCTTTCTCTCGCGAACAGTTATATTCACATGGAGCGTTACGACGAAGCACTTGATGTGTTGAATGATGCCCGAGTCACACTACCACAGGAAGACACGCGCTATCAGGCGGCCTTACTGCGCACTTTCGGCGCATTGTACCGGCTGCGAGGGCAGATCAACGAGAGCTTTACCTACCAGCAGCAGGCACTAGCCCTGGCAGAAGAAAGCGGTGATTTGCGCGAAACTGCGCGCACCACGGCGATGTTAGCGGGAACGACACTCGAACGTGGCGACCTGGCTGATGCGCTGGATTATTATGAACGCGCTCTGGACTTGAATCGCCAGGATAATAACCTGTACTACCAGAGCATTGATCTCCGTCATCTGGCAAGACTGCACCGGATCTTGTTCGCGTTTGACCGTGCGCTTGAGCTGTGCGATGAAGCCGAAAAGATCCAGTTGTCGATTGGTCATTCAGACCCATTTATCACTGTCAATCGCGGGTTGTGCCTCATCTACCAGGGAAATGCCTCAAGCGGTTTGGACTTGCTGACCCAGGCTGCTCAAGCCAGCTATCAAAATGTGCTGAGTGCCAGTCGGGCGCGGTTGGCATGGTTACAGGGTTTGGTATTGGTGGGGGATTATGCCGCCTGCCAGCAGCAGGCACGACCGCTGCTTGATGACATGCGTAATCGCAATCATCTTTTGTATGGACGGACCTTACTGTGGTTAGGCCATGCTCAGGCTGGCATGGGCAACCAGGAGGAAGCGCAGCAAACACTCCACGATGCGCTGGCAGTTGAATTGGAATATGCGGGTTGTGATGCCTGGTTGGGCTATCTTGCGTTAAGCGGGGTGACGAGTGATGGCACCAGCCGTGATAATTACCGCCGCAAAACGTGGGAGCTGTTGCAACAGCGCATCAACAGCTTGCAGAACCGCCCCGAACTACAAACCCTCCTGAATGAAAGCCTGCCAGTGCGTTCGCTGGCGGAGTTGATTTAATTTTCTAGCAGCTGGTAGGCGTTGGCTGCATAATCCTGAGCCGTGCCGTTGACTGGCTTTTGCTCAATACCACCTGCTGTCTGCACCTGTAATTCGCTCGCAATCCGCTCTTTCAGGCTGTTTACATCCCGATCCAACGGTTCCATCTCAAGCGCACTTTCCACCAGCAACTGCGCGATGGTTAGATAACGTGGGCTGCGAATCAGCAGTCGCACCAGATCGACAATTGTGCTGACTGCGTTATCGCGTTTGTCACTGGTATAGGCGAGGTGCAGCGCCTGACGGTAGCGCAGGACGGCCTGACCAAGCTGCCCGCTCTGCACATTGGCATATCCCAGATTGTTCAGCTGAAGCGCCTCTTCGTCCTTGTCCTTGACCTCACGGGCGATGTGCAAGGCCGAGGTGTAGAAATTGATCGCCTCGCTCCAGCGCTCCATATCCGCATAAGCGGAGCCAAGTCCGCCCATGACACGGGCCTCGTAACCGCGTTTGCCCTGTTCTTTGAAAAGTTTGAGCGCCTGCTCCCAGGTGGAACTGGCGGCTTCGGCGTCACTGTTATCGAGCTGCGCATAGCCGAGCTTATAGAGGATAATGGCCTCGTTTTGGGAATCTCCTGTATTGCGAGCGATCTCGAGTGCCTGCCCATAGGCTTTTTCCGCGCCGCTGGTTTCGCCCAACTGTTCACGCGCATCTGCTAGCGTGATGAGCATGTGCAGACGGGTGTCGTTGTCACCCAATTTTTCCGCCAGCTGGACACCGCGCATGGCGTGCAGCACAGCCGCTTGCGCATTCTCTGTCTTGACCATCAACATCGACAGGGTATCGAGCGTCTCCAGCAGTTCTTCTTCTTCGCCCAGTTCGTCATAAACGGTCATGGCTTCGCCATAGGTGGCGATCGCCTCATTCAGCATCTCATCCTGAACCTGCGTGGTACCGATTTCCTTTAACAACTCTCCCTGTAAACGCAGGTCACTCTGTTGGCGCGCCTGGGCTAACTGCGCTTTCAGGGCAGCAACACCCTCTAGCGGGGGTTCCAGGATGATTTCTTCGCTTTCTTCCTCGTCCTCATCATCCTCATCTTCATCGAGGAGATCCTCGTCTTCGTCCTCGTCGGTGAGAGTGCTGTAATCCATGTCCTCGGGGGCGACGGCTGCCGGAGTGTGCAAGCTCTCCTCATCTTCATCGTCCTCGTCTTCCTCATCGAAGTCTTCGTCTTCCAGGTCATCCTCGAATTCTTCTTCGAGTTCGTCTACATCTTCCTCGGCTTCTTCCTCTTCGTCGAACATATTCCGCATCATGCCTGGGGATTGACCGGGCATGTCCAGGGGATAGGCCGGGAAAGCAGTCGTGCTGCTGGAAGCGAGGCGGTTTAATTGAAGTAACTCGTAGACATAGCCGCGCTCATTTACAAAGTCGCCTGCGCCGCTGAGGGTGACGACCAGCTTGCGCGGCGTGTCTCGATCATCCTGCTCGGCGGCCCACCGGGCGATCGCCAGGAAAGAGTCCATCTCAGCAGCCAGCCGATCATAATCGCGATTATTACTGTGTTTGCTGGCATAAGCCAGCGCCGTATCGCGCACTTTGGTCTGTAAATCCGCCAACCGACGTGATCCCCGCAGCCACCCCTGCGTGAAGGTGTGTGTGGTGGGATGTAAATGATAATAGGGCTGGCCGTAGCGCTCTGTCCGCTCGACCAGATGCTGCTGCTGCAAAAGCGTCAACGCCTGCTCGATTTTGTCCTGCGGCGCGCCAGTTAACATGCTCAAGAATTCGCTGGAGGCTTCGCCACTGAGGGTTGCGCCCAGCATCAAAATGACCCCTTGCAGTGCGCTGTTGAGACTGCGGAAGGCTGTCGTTAACGCGACCAGCACCGGGTCAGCACTATCATACCCAGGGATCTGCGTCAGCATATTTGCGTATTGTGCAGGCGCTATCTTGGCGGTGCGAATGATCGAAGCGGCGATCACGGTCGCATAAGGGACATAGCGCAGGGTTTGCAGCACGCGATCAACATCCGGGTCTGGCCCTTCTGGAAGCCCAGCGGTCTGCTTGAACAGGGTCGCCGCGGAGGCGGGTTCCAGCGCTTCAATATGGATGGTGGGCCACTCCTCGGTGATTTGCGTTGGGCAGACGACCAGCACCGGCAGATTGACGACACAGCGCTCAACAAAAGTGGTTGCAACCTGTTCACCAAGGCTGCCATCCAGCACCACAAGCGGCTTATTGCGGGTGAGGGTATTGGCGACCGCGCCCACCATGCTGGTAGGGTTCTCGGTATTCGTAATCTCGCGGACGCCATAGGCACGCCCTATGCGCACGAGCAGTTCATCCATGGTGCTGTCGCTGGTGTTGAGCCACAGCACGCCACCGGGTTCTTCAGTATAGGCGGCAGCCATCGTCGCTGCGATTGCGGTTTTGCCGATTCCTGGTTCGCCATAGATCAGTACCGGCTGATTGGCACGGAGCTGGCTGTAGATTTTGCTAATCGCAGCGTCGCGCCCCACCAGGCGTGGCGGAACCATTACTGGTAAGGATGCGGCTTCATAAGCCGGTGCTTCGTGGTGTGTGGAGTCGGGCATGGCTCACCCTTTAGTAGTAGATGCCAATTATAATTTGCAGTATAACATCGCCCATTATGGATAGCAAAACAGCCCGGTCTCAATACAGAGACGGGGCTGCTTTCAGGTTAACTCTCTGGGGGGGGGACAGGAAGATCCTCAACGGGTGTGTCTTTCCACTTTTCTCCCTCTTCCACCAGCATGACCGGGATTCCATCGCGGATCGGGTACTTGTAGCCGGAGTCAGCGCAGACCAGCCAGCTGTCTTTCACCAATTCCAGTCTGCCTGGGTCGTCACCTTTGTCTGTGTAGTGAACCGCGACCGGACAGCGAAGGATTTCCAGTAGTTCGGTATCAATGGGCGCAGATGCCATTTTAGCAATTCCTTCTGTTAAACATGGATGCTGCGTAGTATAGCTTTGGCACGGTAGGGCGTCAAACCTGACCGCTGGCGTTGATGCCTGAATCAAAAAGCCGCTAGACACCCTGTGAACAGCGGCTTGTGCAGTATGCTGAGGCTGCCTGTCTGCGCCAGGGTGATCCCGCCCACCAGAACCACCAGGCATAGGATGATAAAGGCGATTAATCCACGTGTTTTGCTTTTGCGATTTTGCGCCATGTTAAGTCAGCGGCTGTGCGGATGGATAGCTCGGTTGAGCAGGTTTGCGGAAGATTTTCGGGATCCAGCCAAATAGATAGTGGCCGACATGGTGCGCAATCCATTTCCAAGACTTTTGTTTTGTTGAGCGTTCGTTTTTCGTTTCCATTTTGACTCCAGGCAGGTTCAGAACTTATGAGTTTTGACGGACAAGATACGCAGTTTTCCTGAGGAGGGTAATACAAAAAAAGCCACGAATTCGTGGCTATGAAATAAAGAATTATTTACGCAGTAGTCTATGTTCAGCTTGCGCTCAGGTCGTCAAGTTCCTGCGGGGTGAGCCTGAAGTCGATGTGCTGGAGGCTATCGTTTAACTGGTCGAAATTTTTGGCCCCAATGATTGGAATTACCGGGAAGGGCTGCGATGTCAGATAGCTGAGTGCGATTGCAGTGATGGTGACATTGTGCTGCTGCGCCAGCGCTTGCGCTTTTGCAAAGCGAGTGCGGTTGGTCGGGTTGTCATACTGGCGTGTGTCAGCTTCTTTGAGACGACCCTGCGCTAGCTTGGAAAAGAAGCCGCGCGCCTGTGATGTATAGGGAATCACTGGCATCCCCGATTCGCGGTGAAAGGCCAGCGTTTCCTCATCCATAATCGCCAGTGTTTTGTCGCCAATGGTGTCACGATTTGGTGTTGCCATACTCCACTGAGGCTGGTTGGCAATGAATCCATGTAAGCCGCTGGCCTGCGCATAATCGGCTGCCGCCTGTATGCGCGGCACGGTCCAGTTGGAGCAGCCGAAATAGCGAATGCGACCCGCCTGGACCTGCGCATTGAGTGAGTCAAGGATTTCCTCGACCGGGCGCTGGACATCGTCACGGTGCAGCCAGTAAACGTCGATGACATCGGTTTGCAGATATTTCAGGCTGGCATGAATATCGTGCTCGATCTCCTGGTGGCTCATGCGAGCAATATGCATGCTGCTCAGTTCAGGATGTGCGCCTTTGGTGGCGACAATGATCCGGTCTCGATTCTTACGCTCGCGCAACCAGTTCCCGACAGTCCTTTCGCTGGCGTTTGCGCCCCCCGGCAGCCAACTGGCGTAAATGCGGGCAGAATCGACAAAATTGCCACCGGCTTCAACAAAGGCATCCAGCAGCGCAAAGGCATCTGCTTCGGCCACGCCTGTGCCAAAATTGCCTGTTCCCAGGCAGACCTGTGATGCGTTAAGTGTGGTTCCCGGAATCGTAATAAAGCGCATAATTACCTCCCTGTGAGGAGGATGATTGTAGGAGCGAATACGAATGGGGGCAAATTTTGACGCTCAGGGCAGGCGCTCGGTAATCTGGAGCGTGGTATAGCCACCGACCAGCGGCAGAATCAGCGGAATGGTGAGCAGAAGCATCACATGCGATAGCTCTAACTCCCCAACGCTGCTCCACAGCACCAGCCCGGAAAGAATCAACCATGTCAGCCAATAGACCAGCACCCCACCGACGGCCAATCCCTGACCGGTCATGCGGTCATGGGTCAGGCTTGCGCTCAAAAGGCCGACCATGCCGCTGTAGTACATATCGGCAAATGGCTGTACGGCGATCACCAGCGTGCCGGTGAACAGCACGAGAAACCACTGCGCCAGCGGGATTTCTGCGAAGAGCAGCGAGAAAATGATCACGCCGGTCACGAGGATTCCATGCAGCGTGCGATAGAAAAACATCACCCAGGTGCGGTTGATTTGCCAGAAACTGGCCGCCCACAGGCTGAGCAGCACTTCACGCTGTGTGAAGGGCATGGCACGAAGCAGGTCCCAGGTGGAGCCCTCGCGCGCGAGGTGGATTTTGTCGCCAGTATTGACGGCAATGTGTAGCAAAATGATCAGCGAGAAGAGAAAATAAAGCATGGGGAGACTAAGACCGCCGAACATCAGAAACAGCGCAACGGCGCTCAATACGATCAAAAAACCAAAACGTACGGTGTGAGGTCCACGTAAGTACTGCCGGACGAGAGGATGGTCGCGTCGCGTCCAGTTGGGACGCCAACTTGTCGTCGTAAGCTTTTCTGTCATCATAGCCTTATTCTATTTCGAGAATCCGCAGAAGGCGCGGAAGCGTATGAAAATCTGTACAAAAACGGTGAAGCGTGGGGTGGGCATTGTGCAAGCGACTTGGAAAGGTTTGTCTCTGCCCCTATAGTTATAAATGAGGGGATCTACACCTAAGGAAAGCCTTATGCGCTGGCTATCAATTTTGCTGATCTGTATCCTGTCCGTGACCGCACTGGCACAGGCCCAGCAGGACTCGCCGGGCTATGTCATTCGCGATATCAACCGTGAGTTCACGCCGGATAACCGCGAGCTGCGGGTGCAGTTCGATGTACTCAATCTGAGCAGTGCCGATAGTTCTGCACTGACTGTGTCGTTAGTGGATACAGCGTCGAACACGATCCTCGCACAGCAGGAGGTGCGCGCGCTCAACATCAATGAACGGGCGACCGTTCCCTTTATCGTGCCGACCAGCGCGCTCCAACCCGGCCCGCAAAACCTGCGCATTGTCCTCGCAGCAGGCGACCAGCAATTAGCTTTTGCCAGTGTTGGCGTGACCGTGCCGGAAGTGGCCGCCACACCAGCAGCGACTGTGACACCAACCCCAGGTCCAGCCGGCAGTTTTGAAATATTGAGCGTGACAGTGGATCTTGCCAACCCGCTGCACGTGCTCGGCCTGGCCGGGATTGTGCTGGCAGCACTGCTGCTGCTGGTGGTGTTGATTTTGTTGATTCGGGTGATCCTCCACCGTGAGCCACGTCTCACAGGCTGGCAGCCGCCTTACATCTCCACACCGCAAGTGGATCCCTCGTCGCAGACGGCACGACGGCAGGGCTGGCAGGTCCACGCCCAGAATGATCTGCCACCACCATCAACCGGCAGTGAAGGCGCGGTGCATATCCGCAAGCTGGTGGCTAATGTAGAAGGGCTTGACGATTGGCGCATTAAAGGGATACGGTTGGTGCTTTATGATCAGTATGGCCGGGTGCATCGCACCGAAACCGCTATTGGCAGCCGCTATCTCAGGCGTCTGAATCGCGCGGCCCAACTCACGCCGGGTGAGCCAGCCGAGCAAACACTCAAGCGGGTGCGGCCTGCGGCAAAGGCGCTGGTGAATCACTTCCGTGGCAAACTGACCAACCGCAGTGCCATGCTGCCGGTTGCGATGGATATTCGCCTCCAAGGCAAACAGGGTGATGTGCATATCATGATGGAATTGTTTATGTTTCAGCAGGGACATTGGCAACTGCTGGATCGCTGGGAGCCGGAAGTCATGGTCCCAACCGGTTTGATCGAGGAAAATCTGACTTACTCCTTGTACGGGATGCGCTCTGAAGAGACGATGCGCGCTTTTACACAGCGCCTGCAAACGGATGTGGCGCGGACGCTGGCACAGTTGCTTAATAAGAAACCGCAGTCGGAACAGAAAGCGACCTGATTTTGCATCCGCTCTCTCAATGGATTCCCCGGCTGGCGCAGCAATCGGTGCTGGTTATCGGCGACATCATCCTTGACGAATATTTAATCGGGCGTGTCACCCGTATGAGCCGTGAGGCTCCAGTGCCAGTGCTGGAATTCGAGACGCGCCAGATCATTCCTGGTGGCGCGGCCAATCCAGCCGCCAATATCGCCGCTCTGGGGAGCCATGCCATGCAGGTAGGTGTGATTGGCTCTGATAGCGCTGGAACGACGCTGCGCCAGGTGCTCCAGGCACGTGGCATCGACACAGGCGGATTGGTGACGGACCCGGCCCGCCCAACCACGGTAAAAATGCGTATTATGGCGCAGATGGGTCTGCGTTTTCCCCAACAGGTCGCCCGGATGGACACGTTATCGCGCGAGCCGGTCGCGGCATCCATTGAACAACAACTGCGTGAGCGCATTGAGACGCAAATTTCGCGGGTCAGTGCGGTGCTGCTCTCGGATTATCATGGTGGGCTGCTGACCGAATCGCTGGTAAAAGTAATTCGCGAACTGACAAACGGCAGTTTGATCACGGTCGATGCACAGGGCGGGCTTGAAAAATATCGAGAGTTTGATGTCGTGAAATGTAATGCCGATGAAGCGCGTGAACACCTGCGGCGCGACCTGCGTACTGATGCCGATTTTGCGGAAGCCGCACGTGAATTGTGCGACCACTTAGCGCTGACCGGTGCGATGGTCATTACACGCGGCCCGGATGGCGCGACTGTGGCGGCCTGTAATGGTGAAATTACGCACTGCCCATCACCCTCGGTGACCGATGTCTATGATGTGGTGGGTGCGGGCGATACATCAATCGCTGTGCTGACGCTGGCGGTCGCGGCGGGCGCACCCTATGGTGAAGCGGTGACGCTTGCCAATTATGCCAGCGGACTGGTGGTGCGGCGGGTGGGCAACTACACCCCATCGCCTGCCGAACTGGAGTGGGCGCTCTCGAACTGGCAGTGAGCTAACCCGGTGTGGCGATCACGACCAGCCGGTCGATATAGGCATTGCTGCTGCTGTCAAATGAGGGGATGTCACAGGTGATGAGCGTCAGCCGATCAGTTGCGGTGGGATAAACCACTCGCAGATCGCGGTAATTCACGGTCGTAATCTCCGAGACGATGTAGCGCCGGTTGCCCAGGAAAATCGGGTCGCCGATTTTTACCCCATAAAGCCCTGCGAAGATACCCGGTCGGCCATCCGGCATTTCAGAGTGACCGCCCAGCGCAATATTGCCCGGCTGGTCAATCCAGGCTGTCCCCTGAAGGTGGCCGACATTGCGCTCCCAGGCGTCAATGGCCCAGGTTGTGCCATCCAGGTAGAAGGTCGTGATGGGTGAGTAGATGTTGGCGGTGGGGATGGAAAGCGCCAATCCCCCGCCGCTGCTGACTGGCTGTGCTGCCGATGCGACCTGAGTGGGCGCGGGCAGCTGCTGTACGACTACGGGCGGCTGTGTGGGCGGCGGGGGCGGCGTGAACACTGGGAGGAAGCTGTCACTGCTCAACAATGGTTCGATGCGCTGCTGCGTATCCCATAGATCCAGCCCGCCGTTGATGCTAGCCGAGGCGAGCACATGCTCACTCACGCTGAGCGCCAGATCACCCAGCGGCGACTCATCTCCTTCCAGAATGGCGATTGTTTTTCCGGCTTCATCCCACAGGCGAATGGTGCCGTCGAGTCCAGCGGAGGCCAGCGCAAAACCCTCATCCGTGGGGTTAAATACTATGCCCATCACTGGCCCCGTATGTTCCTGCATCGTCGCCAGCAGCGCGTCGTTGGTCATGTCCCATAGACGTATGCTGCCATCCCAACTGGCTGAGGCCAACTGTGTGCCATCGGCGTTGAAATCAAGGGCGGTGACAGGTCCTGTATGGCCGCTCAAGCGGGATAGGCTGCTGTTGTACAATCCCCACACCCAGATGTCACCGTTTTCGCTGCCGGAGACCAGAGTCTGCCCGTTGGGGTTGAAGGCGACACCCCACACCGGGCCGCCATAATTGGGCAGGGTGGCGACTGTTTCGCCGGTCTGTGCGTCGCCGAGCCACAGTGTTTCATCCAGGCTGCCAGATGCGATCAGGCGATCATCGGGGCTGAACGCGACCCCGGTGACGGCGCGGCTGTGATGCTGAAGAGTCAGCACCTGTGTGTAGGTGCGCGGGTCCCACACCCGCACAGAGTTATCCTGCCCGCCGGAGATCAGCCGTGTGCCATCATGACTGAAATGTACATCAGTTACCCAATCGGTGTGTCCGGCCAGCATAACCGTATTCGTTCGGGTTAGTGCGTCCCACACCCGCACCATTTTGTCTCTGCCGCCGGTCACCAACCAGCGACCATCCTGGCTGAAATCAAGTGCGTCCAGCGACATCGTACCCAAGCGCTGATCGGGCATCGTGACCAGCACAGTTTCTTGGGCCTGCATGGCTGGAATCAACAGCAGGCTGATCATCAGCAGGATAAACACGGGATGCTTCCACATGCTGGACGATTATAGGGAGTTCTGGCACGAATCACAAAAGAGCGTTGTATCTTATTGGGTTTGATTGCGGCGGAAGTAGGTGCGCATCAGGTCGATATTAAAATAC
>JAIOHN010000951.1 GCA_019912985.1 Anaerolineae bacterium
ACGAAGGGACTCAAGGTTTTGGGCCTTGGGCCGAAGGCTTCAAGTATCACAACCATGATGTAAGAAATTCCCGAATTCAGTTACTGTTTACATCCGCTGTGTTTCTTGAGCAGAACGGCCACGTTTCGATTGCTCTGCCGCCTTTTAAGAACGACGCCAAGTAGACTTACCATGACGCTCTTTGGGAGCGTTCTGGAACAACAAACTTTACTTCACCCGTGAATAAGTCAATTCAAGGTCGCGCCTCCACGTCGAATCATCTTCGGATAATTCCCAGATCCCAATGATGGTGTCGCTATCATCAGCAAGCATACCGGTGAAACGCTGCGAGAAGCCGGGCGCATCTCTCCAATATTTCCAAACATTGTCGCTCAGCGTCATTTCATATCTTCTGGAAACGGCGCGCTCGTCAAAGTAAAGCATGGAATACATTTCCGCAGCATCATCGCTGCCGAAGATGGCAATAGCATCTGGAATCTCCGGTGCTTCAATCTCCCAAACCATCATCAGAAAAGCGCCGATCTCAAGCCATTCAAAAGAAGCGCGACCGTGAAGGGTGTCAGGTAGAAGCCGATGCATCCCAACAACATTCCATTCGCCCACTAAAACATTGAAGAGTTCAAGTAACGGATTAGAAATGGCTGCTTCGTGTTTCGAATTCTGTGTCGCCGTTTTTGCTCCTCGTATGTCGGCACTATACAATTCGCTTTGATCAAAAGGCCGATGATGGGCTGGCTCAGCGACGGACGCAGTAGCGAATGTGGGTGGCCTCCATCGTCTTAGGTTACAGCGGAGCGCCACCAAACCCAATCTCGTTTCCGTCGCTATCATAGTACGTGATCTTGCGAACACCGTTTGAGTAGGTTTCCCGCTTTGCGGGGTCGAGTCCCCGGTTGGCGATCTGCGCGATGAGGGCATCCAGGTCATCGAGGAAGATTGTGAGCATGGCATGCCCGGCGTGCTCTGGTTGATGCTCAATGGCAACAGATCGGTGCTCTGCTAGCTCCCATACAGCTTCCGTGTCGCTTGCAATATATGAGGGTGGATAGCCCAGCAACCGTTCGTACCATTCCAGTGCCGCCGTATAGTCGGCAACAGGGATTACCGCGAATAAGTCGAGATTCTTTGTCTGAAGCACGCTTATTTTGCCTTTCCTTATTTATGAACCCGATCGTCAGGAATCGGTTTGCACGCCCGGTGGTCCGGAGAGCACTCTGGGGACATACTCCAGCAATTGGATTCTGCCATCAAACGTTCGGCTGGCAACCATGTCGAGGGCGACATCGGGATAGCCATCGTAGATTCGTTCGTGACCGGTGCTCCCGGTGATTACTGGGAAGACGACTACCCGGAAACGATCCACCAGGCCCGCCTTGAGCAGTGATCGGCACAAGCTGACGCTACCCAGTGTAGTCAGTGGGCTGTCGCCTTCCTGCTTCATCTGTCGCACAGCCTCAATCGCATCCGTGCTGATCAGCTTGGTATTGGGCCACGATAAGGGGGGCTGCAACGTTGTTGAGAACACCACTTTAGGGGCGTTAGTTAACTCTTCCATGCCAGCGCCCCATCGGCAAATCCAGACATGAGACGGTACATATTCGCACCCATCAGGTGTGTATAGTTGCCTTTGGACTGTTCACCGAGCCAGCCGAGATATTCCGGGCCTTCAAGCCCCTAGAAACCGGGCCAGCCTTTCGCGGCTCCATAACCGTCCAGCGAGGTAATGAAGTCTATCAATAGTTCTGGCATTAAAATCTCTCCTTTAGGATGTTAGGTAAATACGAATCTCATGCGTTCAGGTCGGGCGTGTCCACAGCATACTGTGGGCGCCCACTGGGATGGTAGATCTGGATCGCTATGCCATTCGAGGTGGACCGAGCTTCGACTAATTCGAGCGCTACGTCCGGGCCAGTATCTGGGAACAGCCGCGTGCCCTGGCCGATGATCACGGGATAAGTGAGCAGGACGATCTCGTCAACCAGGTGGTTGTCGAGCAGCCATCGGATCAGGTTGCCGCTGCCGTGTACCTGCATCTCACCCCCGGCCTGGCTTTCAGTTCGCGAATGGCCGCAGCGACATCACCGGAGAGGATGGTCGTATCCGCCCATTTCGGATCGGTGAGTGTGGTCGATACCACGTACTTGGGCATCGTGTTCAACGCTACAGAGATCGGGTTGTTGCCCTGATCTTCTCCCCACGAGCCAGTCCCCC
>JAIOHN010000097.1 GCA_019912985.1 Anaerolineae bacterium
GCTATACTGGGTTCACTTTCCCGCTGGATAAGATTTATCCGGCCTGGGCGCTGGCCGAAGATGACCCGTTTGTGCAGGCGGGGCAGCAGACCGGTGAGGCGCTGTGGGGGAGTATGCCACCATCCTACAAGTGGAACTTCAGCACCAATGGTATCTACTGGCAGGGCAAGGCCGGTATTCCGAGTATTGGCTTTGGCCCAGGGGATGAAGTCCACGCGCACACGGTGATTGACCAGGTTCCGCTGGATGATGTGGTCCGCGCGACCGAGTGGTATGCATTGCTCCCGGCATTGCTGGCGGCGCAAAACGCGGAGTAAAGCACCTTCTGCAAGTCAGACGAAATGAAGCGATTAGGGATAAAAGTATCCCTAATCGCTTTAACTGCTATGAAACGCGTTCAAAAGTGACTGTCCATGGTCCAGCAGCATCAACTTGAAAAAGCATCGTACAACCACTAGATCGGAAAATTTCTTCTGTTTGAGTTTGATCCGCATCAATAAAAGTATAAGGTGCAAAGCATTCCCCACTGATGGTTTCGCCAGTTACCACATCGTTGCGTTCGCCAGTGAAGACAAGTTTATATATTCCAGCGTCCAAAAATACTGGATCAAGTACTTTGTCACCAGATCCTTCCCATGCAAGTGGGTTACACATTGATCTTAAAGTGTCAAATACCAGATCAAATGTGAGAAATGTCTCGTACATCAAATTAATGTCTTGAGCGTTTCTCGCATCTCCTAGATTTGTGACTGCTTTGTCCCAGTTTTCAAAAAATGGTTCAACCCCTTCGAAGGTACAGGTTAAATCTGGCGATGTTCCCTCCTGAGCGCTCACGACATTAGCGATCAAGAATAAAAAGGTTAACGTGATTAAAAAGCTGTGTCTCATTTTTGATCCCTTACTTTATTAATTAGTATTTTTATTTTACTGATAATCTATAATATAAATCGTTTAGATTCTTCTATAGCCATGATCTATTTGGAGGCGATTTCACAAATGTAGGTGCTTGGGTTTTAGGTCTTGTGATATCTGAGAAATACAATCTGGCTCAGTCAAATGGGATGTCAATCGTGACGGGGCCACCCTGTTTGGCAATCTCGGCGTAAATAGCCGCCAGGATCGCATCTTCTTGATGCAGGTTGTCCAGATAGATGCCGCCATCGTCAGGGTTGTTGGAGGCAACTAACGTGCCACTCTCGCAGAGTACGCGCAGTTGTGCGCCGTAACCTGTTTCGCGCTTTTCCGCTTCCCAGAAGCGTTCCGCTCGAATCCCCTTGCTGCGCAGCGCATGATAAACACGGTCCACATAATAATCGGCTTCGCTGTACAGGTCGCTGATGGTCCTGGCCTGCACAAACCGGTCCCAGGTGGTGAACACAAAGGTGATCGGGCGGCGCGTGGGATTGGTAATCGGCGGGGTTTTCTCCTGCACCTTGCCGAGCTGCACCTTGTAATACACATCGTTCGCGCGTGGGTGATCGGCTTCTTTCGGCAGCAGATCACGCCGGTAAGTCAGTTCCAACCCGGAAAGCCGCGCGTAACAGGGAATGGTGCCGCTTTGGTCGCCGAAGACTTTGCCGCTCAAGAAAAAAGCGAGGTATTCGGTATGAATACCCCGCCGCATGCGTTGTTGAGGGATTCGGTACCAGTGATCATCGTGCAGGTGGCGGTAATCGCGTTTGCGATTGATAACGCCCACCAGCACGCGATCATCAGGATACATATCAGGCTTGCGCTTTTTCGCTGGCGCGGGTCGCCACCAACCGCTGGTCGATCTCCTGCACCATCTGCTGGTGTTCGATCCACCAATCCGGGTCGCGCTGTGCGTCCAGTTCTTCGACGGTTTTCCCCTGCTGCTCAACCCACGTGTAATATTTCAGGTTGTGCCAGCGTTCGCGTGCTTCAGGAGTCCCGCGCATAATCCAGTCTGTCCGCATCCCGTGGAAGATACTCTCGATGCGGCCCACAGCGGCGGCTTCATCCAGCGTGCCGAACATTTCCGCCATGTCGCCCATCACCGAGTAATAACGATCCAGCGCATCGGTTGCTACGGTGACGATCACGTCGTCAGCGCCCATCTCATAATATTGCGCCGTCTTGATCGCGCCCAGGATATTGCAGATGCCGCTGATGCCAAACAGCGTGCTCATTTGCTCCACCACCTGCGCGTCAATGCCATAGCGTGAGACCAGCACCTGCCGTGCATCCGGCTCTGCCAGCACTTGCAGCGCCTTCTTGCACTCCAT
>JAIOHN010000952.1 GCA_019912985.1 Anaerolineae bacterium
GATGGGGTGGATGCCGAAGTGACAGTCATTGTGCCACCATGGGGGTTGGCTCCACAGGTGACTGAACTGCTGCAAGACCAATGGCGCACAATTGGCATCAAAGCCAATCTAAAGCCAGTTCCTACGTTTAGCGCGCTTCTGGATGAAGTGGCGGGTGGGGAATATAACCTGATCGCCTTTAATACGGCAGGTCTTGACCCATCCATTCTCAACGCGTTTTATATGACTGATGGCAGCAACAATTACACAGGGTTTTCCAGCCAAGAGCTGGATAACTTGCTGCTCGACGCTGTTTTGCAGACTGATGAATCCACACGGCGGAATTTGTATGCCCAGGCACAGCGCCTCATTATGGACGAGGCATTGGTGCTCCCAATCCGCGAATACGTCAATCTGAATGGCAGCAGCACGACTATCCAGAATCTGGATTTCGGCGCTTACGGTTGGTTCCCGATGCTAAATAACCTGAAATGGTCAACTGCTGAGTGACTCCTTTATTGCGGCGTTCTCTGTCTCTGATTGTGACGGTGTGGTTTGCAACCACACTGGCATTCATCGGGCTGCGGCTGCTGCCCGGTGACGCCATCACCAGTCAGCTTCGCCAGGTAGGCGTGGGGTCCGCCGCCATTGAAGAACGTCGAGCGCAGCAAGGATTAGATGATCCGATTCTGATCCAGTACCTGCGCTATATGGGCAATCTGGTGCGCGGTCAATTGGGCTACTCATTGTTGTCGGGCGAACCGATCAGCGAAATGGTGATTCGCGATCTTCGCCCGACTGTGGTTTTATCTCTATCATCGCTGCTGATCGGAAGTGGATTAGGAATTGCGTTGGGTGTGAGCAGTGGCCTCGCTCAACACACCAGCTTTTTTTCGCGGACAATCGTGAATCTCGCGCTTAGCACACCAGTTTATTGGACCGGCACACTCGCAATTTTCACCTTTACCGCACAGCTTGGCCTGCTTCCCTCAGCCGGGGCAGGGCGGCTCAGTCAGCTCGTTTTGCCGGTGGCAGTACTGAGTTTTCACACTGCCGGGCCAATCGCGCGTGTTGTTGCTACACACATCGCGGATATGAAAAGCGCGGACTTTGTGCGTACCGCCCGTGGCAAGGGGTTAAAAGAGCGTACCATTCTTTTTCATCATATTTTACGGACTGGGCTACTGCCTGTCGTGAGCGTAATCGCTTTGCAGGCTGGATTTCTGTTTAGTGGTACTGTAATTGTGGAGACCCTTTTTGTCCGTCCGGGTATCGGACGGTTACTCCTGAACGCGACGATTCAGCAGGATTATCCGATTGTGCAGGGGGTGGTGGTGCTTTCGGCGATTGTGTATGCCACAATGAACATGATCGCGGATGTCCTGCACCGTTTGCTTGACCCACGGATCAGAATTTGAGCGATGCGGGTTTCACTGCTGATTTTAGTTACACTGCTGTTGGTCGTCACGGTTGGTCCCACATTCGTGACAGATCCTATGCAAACCAATACAGATATACAGTTTCAGCCACCCAATCCTGAACATATCCTGGGGACGGATTTGCTTGGGCGGGATGTCTTGAGCCGCACATTGTATGGTGGCAGGCTGACAATCTTGATCGCAGTTGGCGCTACACTTTTCGCTTTATTACCCGGAACAATGCTGGGATTGCTAGCCGGAACCAGCCACAGTTGGATTGATCAAGCAATCGTGACCATCCTGAATGCGTTTTTAGCTGTGCCTGGGTTAGTGGTCGCGCTGATAGTGCTGACACTGGCGGGGCGGGGAATTTTTTCTTTAACACTGGCGGTCGGCTTATCACAAATTGCGCCCTGTGCGTTTGTGGTGCGCGCGGCATTATTGGAGGTGCGCAACCGACTGTATGTAGAAGCTGCGCGCGGGATGGGGGCATCACCTCGATTTATACTCGGCAATCACATCTTGCCGAGTATCCAGCCCACATTATTGGCTTATACCAGTGTGATTTTCAGCTTTTGCGTTCTGAATGGCGCGGCGCTCAATTTTCTGGGTTTAGGAGGTGATCCCGGTGTGCCTGAGTGGGGAATTATGCTGGCCGAAGGCCGATCAGCCTTCCGGTCTGCGCCGTGGATTGCGTTTGCTCCTGGACTTGCCATTACCATATTGGTCTGGACTGTGAATAGTTTAGCCGATCACCTGACCCGATTAAACACTGGAGAGTAAGGTTCCGGTTGAGGCTTTACCAAGCAGTGTTTGCGCTAGTAAATCCGGCTGCCCCCCATCCATAATGCGGATTGTCAGCCCAGGGCGCTTGAGCGTCAGATTTAGCATATCCCGTACTTTGGTTGCCATGCCGCCGGTCACATCAACCCCGCCGGATCCACCGAGCGCAGAGGCGATTGAATCGATGTTCTGTGGAGTGATGGATGGAACAACCTCGTGATTGTGGTCATATACACCGGGAACTTCACCCAAAAGTAGAATGCGATCTACAGGTAAGTGCTCCGCCAGGAAGAAGAAAATCGTTTCGGTGGAGATAATGGTGCCGCCGCGTGCCCGGTCAAAAGCCACATCGCCATAAACCAATGGCAGCAGCCCATGTTCGACTGCCTGCAAAATCGTTCCTGTTGCCAGTTCATCCAGAGCCACATTATTACTGATCGCAGAGGCAGAAGGCTGCGCACGCCATACCGGAAGCCCAGCAGCCCACAACGTATGCGCCACGTGATGATTAAGATCCGATGCGGCAAGGGCGACTTCAGCAAAGCCTCGCCATTCTTCAGGTGAATGAACACCATTGATGGTGTTATAGCGCTTGGCAGCAAAATGACCAAATGAACCGCTGCCGTGACCGAGGATTAACCCCATACCGGGGTCAGCTGCGAGTGCGTCTTTCAGCTCTTCGGCAACTTGCTGGACGGCGGCTTCTCGATAACTGGCTTCGACCTGCTTATCCGTGATGAGGGAGCCACCAAGTTTAATCAGTGTTAACATCATTCACCTACTGTTGTCTCAAAAACCCGAACCGCGCCCGCCTGCCGCAGCGCATTGCGAACCTTTTCAATTGTATCGGGGTCAACCAATGCAATCATATTGCCACCGCGTCCCCCACCTGAAAGCTTGGCTCCTAGTGCGCCTGCATTGCGGGCTGCGGCAACCAGCATATCCAGTTCTGGCGATGACACGGTAAGCTGCTGTAAATGGTGATGATTCTCATCCATCAATGGCCCTAATTTTGTGCTGTGTCCTTGTTCGATGGTCTTGCGTGCGTGCTGAGCAATGGCACCGATGGCATCCAGAATTGGTGTGATTCGCGCCGGGTCTTTCTCATACAGCGCACGAACATCGCCGACAGAATGACGCGTTAGTGCGACTTTACCGGTATCCCCAATGAGCAGATGAAAGGGCCGTTTGATTTGCAACCGTTCCAAAGTCTGATTACGCACAAAGTAAACCGGCTGCTCATACACAATGACGGTATTGTCGATTCCGCTTGGTGTACCGTGATACAACTTTTCGACTTCAAAAACAATGTCGTTCAGCGTGGGCAGACTTATGGATTTACCGCTCGCCTCAGCCATCGCCCGAACTAAAGTGGCTGATACTGCTGCACCGCTGCCCAGACCGCTCGCCATAGGAATAGTCGAGCGGATGGTGATGGTGACGTGGGGGAGAGGCGTCTCAAGCACCTGCGAGGTCAGCCGGATGATGGTAATGAGCGAATCTTCCAGTGCTTCCTCAATGGCGACCGCTGTTAGCCTCTGGCCGGTATCTGCCAACTCGACACAAAAACCTTCGGGATTGGGTTCGATTACGGCAGTGGCGCGCAGGCTGCTGACTGGCACCGCAATCGCAGGTTGTCCATAAACCACGGCATGTTCACCGAACAGAATGACTTTGGCTGGTGCGCTTATTTCACTCATGCGATTACATTCGGCAGGTAGAGAATCATGATAAAGGATAATCCCCACAGTGCGATTGCGATCTGAAGCGGGCGATCTGTGAGCAGCACTTCATCCGGTGCGCTGCCTTCGTTTTCAACGTGAATGAGATAAAGATAGCGAAAGAGCGCGTACAGCACAAAAGGCACGGTAATCAAGGCCACATTCGTATCCGCGACTTTAATGGTCGGTGCCTCGATGGTATACAACAGGTAGGTTATAAAGGTGCTGGTGGTCGTCACGCGCAGAAGCTCATCCAACAAGGGTAGATTATAGTCTTTATAGGTGGTGCGGACATTCTCTGCATTCTCGGCCAGCAAAATCAGTTCCTGCCGCCGTTTGCCGATTGCCAGGAAGAGTGCCAGCAACGCTGAGCAGGCGTAGAGCCAGGGTGAGAAATTCGCCACTTTAACCACCACGACACCAGCCGCGACCCGCAGCACGAACCCTGCCGTAATCGCCATAATGTCCAGAATGACCACATTTTTCAACGCCAAAGAATAGAGAATGTGCAGCACCAGATAGGCAATGAGTACAACGGCGAAATTGGGACTGTATGCGGCTGCTATAATGATCGAAATCGTCGGGATGACAATCGCAGCTGCGATAGCCAGTGGGATAGGCAGTTGACCAGAAGCCAGCGGGCGGTATTTCTTTTTGGGATGCTGCCGATCGCTCTCGATGTCAACGAGGTCATTGATAATATAAATGGTGCTGGCGATTAAGCTGAGCAGAACGAAACTCACCGTAACACGCGCAAGTGAATCGAGTACCAATAGCTGCCCATCAAACACCAGACCAGCGAAAATGACACCATTTTTGGTCCACTGTTTCGGGCGTAGGGTGCGGATGAGGCCAATGAGGGCTTGCAATAGAAAACTCCTGACATAGGCAAATGTGCAGCCGCAAAACGTATCTATCATCCACAGAAGCCAGAGCCTGACAAGAGCGAGTCTTTTTCTCTGGTTTTTCTGTCTGTTTTACTATACGCTGTGATAAATATATCAACCATTGACGCAGGATAGATTGATGAGCCGTTCAACCAACAGCGCCACCGCGCGCGCGCATCCCAATATTGCCTTTATCAAGTACTGGGGAAATGCAGACGATAACCTGCGTCTGCCTGTGAATTCCTCGATCAGTATGAACCTGGACGGCCTTTATACCCAGACAAAGGTAAGCTGGGATGAACAGTTCAATCAAGACCGGCTGAACTTGAATGGCACAGAGGAAACGGGGCCAGCGCTGAAACGAGTTACCCAACATCTGGATGTGATCCGCGAGCGGCTGGATATTGATCTGCAAGCCAGCGTAGAGTCTAGCAATAATTTTCCTACAGGCGCAGGAATTGCCTCATCCGCTGCGGCTTTTGCGGCTTTGACCGTGGCTGCGGTAGAAGCGGCTGGCGCGCAACTTTCGGAGCGGGAACTTACGACGATCGCGCGGTTAGGCTCTGGTTCGGCATCACGATCGATCCCGGCGGGTTTTGTCGAATGGTATGCGGGCCAGACGCATGAAGATTCTTATGCGGAGAGTGTGGCGGCACCAGATTACTGGGATTTGGTCGATGTAATCGCGGTGGTGAGTAATGAACACAAAGCCGTTGGCTCGCGCGAGGGCCATCGTTCGGCTGCGACAAGTGATTTGCAGGATGCACGGGTAGCCGGTGCGGAAGAACGTCTGCGAGTTTGCAAGTCTGCACTTTTGGCACGGGACTTTGCTACCTTTGCAGATGTCGTTGAACGTGATAGCAACTTGATGCATGCGGTCATGATGACCAGCCGTCCACCGCTGTTCTACTGGCTTCCGACAACGCTGCTGGTCATGGAACAAGTTCGGCAGTGGCGACAGGCGGATGGGCTGAATGTTTGCTATACCCTGGATGCTGGCCCGAACGTCCATTGTATTTGTGTTAGAGAAGATGCAGAGGACGTAAGGA
>JAIOHN010000098.1 GCA_019912985.1 Anaerolineae bacterium
ACTATAGTGAGATACAAAACCGCAATCGTCTGGTACAGCCGACCAATTCGCTGCCAGCGCGACATTTCTACGGCTCAACAGCGACTTTTAATGGCTTGCGAACCACAGCGGCATAAAAGTAGCCATGAAAAATCTCTTCACGCCGGTAGCCGGACCCCATCTGCTGCATCCATTCCCAGGGGCGGCGTGAGCTATCCGCGATGATCGCCGCATCAATCAGGTCATTGAGAAAAGCGAATGGGCGAGTATACCAGCGGCGGCTCTCGGAAAGATCGCCAATGGCAAAAGCACCACCTGGCTTGAGATGCGCCCAACCACGCTGCATCGCTTCTTGCCAACCCGGAATCACTGCCAGGCCCAGCGTACACATCACCACGTCAAACTGCGTGTCGAACTGCATCTGAGCGGCGTCACCCTGCACCAGTTCCACATTCTCCCAGCCGTGTTCCTCCACGACCTTGCGCGCCGCCTCCAGCATATGTTCGCTGTAATCCGTCGCGATCAACTTTCCAGTTGCGCCAATCTGTTCCATGATATAGGGGAAATTTGCACCGGCACCACAGGCGAAATCCAGCACCGTATCCCCGGCTTTCATCCCTGAAAGCGCGACCACCCGCTTGCGCATCTCGACACGCGGAAACTGACCGAGATAGAGATAATCGGTCAGGTTATAATTCTGCGCCCGCCGCTCATAATAACGGTCCAGGCGTTCCTGAGTCACCCCTTCCAGCTTGGCGCGACGCAATACTGAAGCCAGCACCAAACCAGAGACTAGTCCTAGCAAAAAACGCTTCAATGCGGTTTATTCCTTCCTACGAGCGGTCAGTCAGAGTTTCGTAAACACTGCGGACGAATCCCAACAGGACAAACGCAATCGTCCACATAAAAAATGCCTTGGCGGGCAGCGCCAGCAAACTGATTAGAAAAATCAGCGCGACGACTTTCTTGGAGTTTTTCACCCGCAGGCCGGAGAGTAGAGTCGCGTTGGTGGCATAAGGCACTTCACTGACCATCAAGAACGACACCAGCAGCACCAATACTGCCGGAATTAAGTGCGGTGCATTTAGCGTCCACATCTCACCCGCGAAAATGACGAAGCTCGCCAGCAGCATGGCGGAAAGCGTCGTCGGCAGACCGGTAAAATAAGGTGCCTTGACGGCGTTATCCTCGTTTTCGACATTAAAGCGAGCCAACCGCAGCGCACTGAATAAGGTCGGCATGAAACTGAGCACCATACCTATCAGCCCCCAATCCACAAAAAAAGCTCTGTAGAACAGAATCGAGAGCGCCACCCCAAAATTCAGGAGGTCGGCCAGCGAATCAAGCTGCGCTCCGAAATCGCTAGTGGCATCCAGCGCGCGTGCCAGCCGCCCATCGACTGAATCCAGCAGGGCAATCAGCAACAGCAGCCAGGCTGCCGTGACGAAATAATCGTGCAAAGCCGATAAAATTGCTAGATAACCTAACAGAATAGAAGCGGCGGTCACTGCACTTGGGATAAAGAATTTTGGAATACGTATTGATCGCATGTGTGTAATCCGGCTGAAAATCACATCTATTATAACGGTAAAAGCGGGAACAAATGTTAGAACCTTGCGAGAATGGTTTCGCCACCCTTCACGGCTTGTTGTAACTGTACATCAATCTGTGCATCGAGCGGCAAAAATATATCACAGCGCGAGCCAAACTTGATAAAACCCAGTTCTTGCCCGGCTTCGACAGTTTGTTCTTCTTGCAGATAAAAGCAAATCCGCCGCGCTAAAATCCCGGCAATCTGGCGCATCAGGATTGGTTGACCATCCGTACGCTCGATGACGATCGTGTTATGCTCGTTGAGTTCCGACGACTTGGGGTGAAACGCCATCAGGTAAGCACCAGGGTGATAACGGTAATAAATCAACCTGCCCGATACCGGCACCCGGTTGACATGCACATCAATCACGCGCATGAAAATCGAAACGCGCAATCGTTCCTCGTGGAAATACTCATTTTCCATCACGCGCTCGATGCCAACCACCACGCCGTCTGCTGGTGAGATTACGCAGTCTTCACAGGGCGGCGTTGTTCGATCAGGATTGCGAAAAAATTGGGTCAGGAATCCGAGGATAATTGCCACCAGAAATCCGCTTATCACTCGCAAACGACGCGGGACAAGCAGCACAAAAACAGTCATTGCGCCAGCGGCGAACGCCAGAATCGAAAAGCCTTCGCGATGAATTTTCATATAGCGTTAGAGTGTGCGTTCAAAGTTGATAAATTGGATAATCTCGTCTTGTTCCAGCGCGCGCCCAGGTGTCAGAACCAGGTAGCTATCGGCCCAAATCGTGCCTGAAGCAAAATTAGAATCCTGCACCCTGGCAATATCAGCCGTGCGGCGTTTCAGCTCGCGAATGACTTCGTACGCGGGACGCTCACCAGGCACATCCGCCAGGATATAAATGTATTCATCGCGCGCCTGCAAATCCTGAATCAACCACCCCTGTTCGCTCAACTGAGTACGCAGCCCTGCCATCAACATCTGTGACATGGCCGGGTTAAACGTGGTATTCGGATCGCGCAAGAGCCAGACATAGGCGTATGGTGCACGCTGCACCGGTTCCTCTGATGGGACGACCTGAGGTGTGGTCGCAGGCGGCGTTTGCTCGATAATTTCCGGCACGGATTCCAATGCCTGCATCAAGCGCTTGCCCTGGCGGCGAATATCGCGCAGCGGTGTTTCCGGCGCAAAAATCAGCGTCAGTACAAAATCTGCCTCGGTGCGGCGTGAATAAACCATGTAATCACGCCCGCTGCCGGATAACTGGATAAAGCGAACCCGTGACTCGCCCGGATTAACATCCGCATCATCGGCGGTCAGAACACGCAGTTCGTCCAGGTCCTCTGCTTCCAGGCGGCCATCCATCGCGATCAATTTGCCATCGCGGGTGAGCAGTGTCGCCTCGGCAGTCAGCTCCAGCGAAACCTGCGTCAGACTGAGCGCCACCTGGGCTGCGCGGGCATCGTCTTCATCCAGCGCATCCATCGCTTCGGCAGGCAGTTCAAAGTCCATCGCCGCATCATACTCGACCGGGGCCTGCTCCTCATGTGGCACACCCGTCATCACGGTTTGCTCGTCGATCGATTCGTCAATGTCGATCATGAAATCATCGAAGAAAGATGGCTGTGCAACCAGCTCTTCAACATCTTCCCCAACAGGCATCAGTTCGGTTTCGTCGTCAAATGCTTCCTCTTCCACCACGTCCCAGGTTTCTTGCGCATCCCAGGCAGCGGGTTCATCCCAGGTTTCCTCTGGTAAATAATCAGGCGGAATCGGTGGCTCAGTATCCCAGCTTTCGAGCGTAGGCTGCTCTTCCTCGTCCCAGGTCTCCCGTAACGGAGCTTCATGACTGGAAACGGGCGTTTCTTCGATCTCGCTTGGTTCGTCCAGCCTCGGAATTTCTGCCGCTTCGTCTGGCTCTACCACCGGCACATAACGCGATGTGGGGAACTCCTCCGGCAAGAAATCCGGTTCCTCAATATAGCGCTGCTCTGCTTTGGGCCGTGGTTTAAATTTCGTATTCCATGAGGGCAGCGGATGGACATCTGGCTTATGCTCTGAGAGCTCTTTTTCAATGCTGTTAATCAGATCATCCAGCGAAAAAGACTCGACCGGTGATGTTTCATCCAACGCTGTGGTGAGAATCAACTGCGCCGGGAAAGCATCGTCCTCATCTTCCGGTGGAGTCTCCGGCTCGAATGCAAATTCTTCCTGCTCGGTTGGCGGCACTTCCGGCATCTCCGGTGGTGGAGCTTCCGAGCTACTCTCAGGCTCTTCAGCCGAGGGTTCCGCCTGGCTTTCAAAGAAAGCCTCAAACGCCTCTTCCACATCACTCGGCAGTGATTGCGGTGAGGGCGAGCGCTTTTCCTCAGACGGCATTTCTTCGCCGCGCATCATCGCCAGCACGTTTTGAAAACTTGGATCGCCCACTCCGAGCATCAGGTCGCCCACGGTGCCGCTTTCTTCCAATGTCGGCATCGGTGGTTCTTCAGCGGCCAACTGCTCGAAGGTCGATGATGCTTGCGCATCCGGCGAGGACTCCATATCCTCTTTTTCCTGTAGAGGATCAGTCTTCGATTTTTCAATTTCTTTCAGCAGCACATCCATACCGCCGGTCAGAATAAATTCGATAAACTGCTGATGACGGTCTGGCAGCGGTGTATGCTGATTCTCGCTGCGCATGGAGTTCACCAACTCATCGAAGTTGGTCATCTCCGGGCGCGGCAAATCCTTATCCGGTTCTTCCTCACCCGGCAGAATATCGGTCAACACGCTGTCAAAATCACCTTCGGAATCGCCACGTGTCGCCAGGTACTGCCGGACCGCGTGCGAGTCGATTGTCGAGACGCTTGGTGTATC
>JAIOHN010000953.1 GCA_019912985.1 Anaerolineae bacterium
TTGCTCCACCGGGTGACGCAGTGAATATCGGTGGTAATGGTACGTGTTGGCAGTTTGAGAAATTCATCCCACGACCAACGCATTTCTTTCTCGATTGCCCCAAATACTTTCAGATCCCAGGTTTGCGGGTCAAAGGTTGGGTTTGGCCCGTAAGTCAGCACCGGGAATTTCTGGGTCAGGGATTGACCGGGTGGTAGGCGGCCTTCTTGCCGGATTTTCTCTTCTTCCTGACGACGTTTTAAGAAATTCATCATACCCCTCGTTGATCGATGATTCCCGGCGATTATAAGTGAAAATTATTGTGAATTGCTAACGTCAAGCTGTGAGTTGTCTAAGAGTCAGTTAAACGGATTCACCAGCAGCTCAATTTTGAGGCGCATTAAACCGAGGGTGATTTCGTCGCCGTCGCGGATGAGATAGTCGGTGTTGGGCTCCAACCGCTCCCCATTCAATAAGGTGCCGTTCCGGCTGCCAGAGTCGGATGCAACAATCCGGTCACCATCCAGTTTTAACGTAAGGTGCTGGCGCGAGACACCCAGCTCATCGGCATTGTACGGACCCAGGTCAATATCGGGGAAGATATTGTCATGTTCTTCCATGCGTCCAACCACCATGGGGCCATCCATATCAAAAATCAAACGTTGTTCTTTTTGCAACAGACGTAAACCGATACGCCAGGGGCGAGGCATTCCCATGTCAATCGCTTTAATTTCCTGTGACGCAAAGGCATTTTCGTCCGGATTTTGGTCGAGTTTACGGGTATCACCAGGCACGTTCGTCTGCCCTCCTCACTTGGTCGTATTACAAGAATTGTGTTGGGCTTCAGTTTAGTATAGCATGAGATATGAAGAACATGAACTTGGTTTTGTTACATTAGTCGATATAAAGCTGCTTTTTATAACTTTTTTATAGCTGAATACAGTCCCCCCAATCCCGAGTCCATACGCTATAATGAGCGGAGATTGTTAGAGGTGTAAGAATTTATGATAGCTCAACGGATCAAAATGCTGCTGTTGAGCGCCGACGGAGATAATCTCACATCGGCGCTAAATCCAGAAGCCTATGAGATTGACCAGGTAGGCGAACCAGGTCAGGCGATGGAATCCCTGCACAAGACAGAATACGATGTGGTGGTGCTTGATGACGAGAGTGCGGGCGACGAGATTACCGGCATCGTACGTGAAATCCGACGGCGGTTTCCGCTCACGCCAGTCATGGTCTTGTCGGAAAACAAGGATAACACTTATCAGACCGATCTCATGGAAGCCGGTACTACCGACTTTCTGACGGATAACCTGCTGTCAGACGAATTGAACCGCCGGATGCGGCTCGTCTTGCAGCAGCGGCGGCAAAATCGCGCCCTGGCCCGCCGCAACAGCAACTTACAGGCCCTCAGCACCCTCTCGCGCCGTTTGCATACGGCGACCGACCCCAAATCACTGATCGCCGAGACGATTGATCTCACTTGCCGTACCTTTAAGTTGTACGGGATGGCGATTGTGATGAACGAGGGCGAGACGCTGCATATTTATGCCGGGCGCGAGAATGTCACCCGCAGCACATTGCACGACAGCTCGATTCGGGCGCATCGTTATGATCCCTTCCGGCGTGTCATTCAGAGTGGTTTTGTGCAAACTTTTGCCAGCATCGCCGCAGATGAATATTACACACCGATCCCGGTACTGCCCAAAGCCGAATCCACCATTGTGGTCCCCCTGGCTTATCCTGAGTACACATACGGTGTGATTGCGGCCTTTGGGTCACCCAACCATCCCGTGAATCAGGATGACCTGATTATTTTTGAGTTATTTGCGTCGCAGTTCACCACAGCGCTGCAAAATGCTCAACATTATGAAGATCAGGAAAACCGGGTAAAAGCCAGCGCCCACCTGCTTAAAACCTGGCAGCGCTTGATTACCCTGAACACAGCCGACGATATTGCGTTGAATCTATCCGAACTGGTTGCAGATGTGCCGAGTGTCGGGCAGGTGCTGGTGTGGCTGTACGAGGATGAGATCAACGAGGCCATTGCGGTTTCAGCATCCCAGGATGAACTGGTCGGGGTGTTCAATGACCTTCACGAGAAGGGCCAGATTGAGCGGATGTATGATGACGTGGACGATCATCTCCAGGTCACACTCCAATTAGGCCGTGGTCAGAAAGACCCGTTGGGGCCGCTGTATCGTTTGATGCGGGCGCAGCAGTTGATGATGTTCCCCATCACCGACTCAGCGCGACTGGCCGGTGGCGTGCTAGTCAGTTCGGTCAATAATGCCGCGTTCAGCATCGAGGATGCCAACCTGCTCAAAAGTCTGGCACACGCGGCAGGACAAGCCCTGGTACGCAATACCCTGACGACCGTCATGGGCGAAAAGGGTGGCCGGTTGGAAGCCATTCTTCGCAGCATTTACGAAGGTATCTTCTTTGTCGATAACACCGGGCTGGTCGCCTTTTCCAACACCCAGTTTACCGAGTTGACCGACATCAATCCGGCTGAAGTGCTGAATTATGAGCCAGCAAAATTGTTAAAGCAGCTGGCAGCCCAAGCAGATGATCCCGAACGCATGATCAAGCAACTCACTGACGCTGTTGATAACATCCTGCACATGCGTGAGGAGAATTACTCGATTGTGGAGATGACCCTTCACAATCCCGACCGTGAAATCCACATCGAGTTCAGCCAGATTATCAGCACACTGAATAACGAATATCTGGGTTGGATCGGCATCATCCGTGATAACACCCGCTTCAAGAGCATGTTCAGCGCGCAGATGTCGCTGCTGGACATCATGACCGAGCAGATACGGATGCCTCACGCCGAGCTGCGTGGGCTGGTCACGACCCTGATTGAGCAGCATTCGCGCCTGAGCAACCGTGAGCGTACCCGCTTCTTGCGGCAGGTCGAGAAGAACGTCGAGAGCGTCGGCCAGTTGTGGGAAAACTTCCTCGATATGTACAACCTGGAAGTCACCGGGCTGGTGCTGGAACGCGAGGAGAGCGATCTCTACGATGTGGTCCAGCGTGTGCTGGAAAGCCGCCTGTTCCATGAAAATCGCCGCCAGATTCGGCTGGAGGCCCCGGCGCGGCTGCCAATGGTGAAGATTGACGAGATGCGCGTGGAGCGTGCCATCAGCAATGTGCTGCAATACGCGCTGGAATCCTCGCCCAAAGGGGCACAGGTGATCCTCAAGCTGGAAAACACCGACGAGGAGGTACATATCGTCGTACAGGATCAGAGCAGCGGCCTGCCCGAAGATCATCTATCGCACCTGTTCGATCCGTTCTATCGCACCGATGAAGACGGCGAAGCCAGCAGCATGGGCTTAGGACTGTATATCAGCCGCGAGTTGATGCACCGCCACGGCGGGACCATCTGGGCGGAGAGCAGTTCCGGGCAAGGCACCACGATTACGATGGCCCTGCCAACCGCACAATCCGCCATGGTGGTCACAGCGCCACCGCGCGCAGAATATATTGAGCAAGTCGTACCTTCCACTGACCAGCGTGAGGAAGCGCGACCCAGCGGCTACAGCGTCCAGCGCCGCCAACCTAAGACGATCATGATCGTCATGGGCAAATCGGATATTGTTGCGGCACTGAATGATTTGATGGAAGAGCAGGGTTACGAAATCCTGGTGTACGAATCGGGTGAGGATGCCCTGAGTGATGTCAACGCGATCCGCCTGGATCTGATCGTGCTCGACATCAACCTGCGCGATGCCAATGGCCTTGATATTTGTGAGCGCATCCGCAAGCGCACCGAAGTCCCCATCGCCGTCCTGGCAGATGACGCCTCCGAAGCTGAGGAAGTGCGTGCGCTGAAGTTTGCCGACACCTTCATCACCAAGCCGATCACCGAAGAGCAATTGATGGCGCGCATTGACGTGATCCTCAAGCGCGTGGTCGATCTGCCCAGCCGCACCCGTGAACCGCTCGACCTGGGCGATCTCTACATTGATTTTGCCCGCCGCGAGGTGCTCCTCTCCAACAAGCCAGTTGAACTCACCCGCATTGAGTATGATCTGCTCAACACCCTGGCGATGCACGAGAACCATGTGTTAACACATAAGCAGCTGCTCGACAAAGTGTGGGGGCCGGAGTATCAGGCAGAAACCCAGTATCTGTGGGTCAATGTCAGCCGCCTGCGCAAAAAGCTGGAACCCACCCCGGACAGCCCACGTTATATCCACACCCAACAGGGCGTGGGTTACGTTTTCCGCCGGCCATAAGTCTACGAAAAGGGCGCAGCCAATATACTGCGCCCTTGATTGATGCGCACCCGATTCCTTCTTCGCGCCTTATTCCTCGCGGTAGTGCTGACACTGCTCTCCCTGCTGCTGATTCCGATCATCCTGGGTTTTGGCTTTATCTGGGGCATTACCCACATGCCATGCAGCGGCGGCCAGGGTACCCCCTCCTCATCGCCAGAAACCGTTACATTTAACGCCAGCAGCATTGAGCGCGAGGTGCACGGCGAATTTTTGCCGGGGACCAACGGCGTCACGCTCATCATTCCACCCACAGGCGGCAGCGATGCCGGTTACTGGCGGCGTGAATACACCGTCCTGAACGATGATGGTTATGCCCTGTTCAATTATGAATCACGCCGCTGTCTCGATCTGCCGATTTCGCTTGGCTACAGTGAAGTGGACGAAGTGGGCGACGCACTGGCCTATCTGGCCTCACGCGAGGATGTGGATGCCACTCGTATTGGCATTTACGGCTTCTCGACCAGCGGCGCAACCAGCATCATGGCCGGGGCGCGTTATCCACAGCTTGCGGCAGTCATTGCCTCCGGCGGTTATCATGATTTCCCGGCCTACAACAAAGATCAGAGCGCGGATGCCTGGTTCGCTCCGTTATATCTTTTTGGGATGCACCGTGGTTATCGCATGGTGACGGGTCTGGAAATGGATGTCCTCAGCCCGATCAGTGTGATTGACCAGATTGCGCCGCGTCCGCTGCTGCTCATCTATGGCACGCAGGAGCCATCACGCTACGGCGCACGTTTACAGTTGGCCGCAGCCGGTGAACATGCCGAGTTGTGGGAAGTACCAGCCGCGAGTCACGGCGGCTACTATGCCAGCGCGCCGGAAGCCTACGAACAGCGAGTAATCACCTTTCTCGATCATGCTTTTGGGGTCGAGCGCTAAAATTGACCCAATTTGACTCAGGCGCTGCATTGAAAAGCGGGCTTCCATTCGGTAGGATTAGTACGTTTGAAAGAATTTGAATGGAGTATGACATGGTTGAAGCGGTAGCGGAACGCAAAACAGGGGCCGAAGATGTCGTCTGGGATCTCTCGGCTTATTACCAGGGTCTTGATGACCCGGCCATTCAGCAGGATATGGATGTGCTGTCGGCACAGGTCAAGTCCTTTGCCGAGACATATCGCGGACGTGTAGCCGACCTGGACGCCGAAGAGATGTACGAAGCCCTGCAAACGACGGAGAAGATCATCGACGATGCGGAACGGCTCTATGGCTTCGCAAGCAACTCCTTCAGCACCGATACGAGCAGTGCCAAACTGGGCGCGATGCTGCAAAAAGTGACCGAGTTCTTCTCACAGCTCAATCAGGACCTGGTTTTCTTTGATCTGGAATGGAACCTGGCCGATGACAGCAAGGTAGAGACACTGCTGGAACAGCCGCTGCTGGAAAAGTATCGTCATTACCTGGAAGCCAAGCGCCGTTATCAGCCTTACCAGTTGAGCGAAATCGAGGAACAACTGCTGTCGGATAAAAACGTGACCGGGCGCAGTGCCTGGACGCGCTTTTTCACCCAGCTAACCTCGGCCATGCGTATCGACTATGAAGGCGAAAAGCTGTCGCTGACCCAGGTGCTGACCAAGTTATACGATGCTGACCGTGAGATACGCCGCAAAGGCAACGAAGCCATCACCAACGCCCTGCGTGATAAGGCCATGGAGCTGACCTACATCTTCAACGTGCTGGCAGCCGATAAGGCCAGCGACGACAAGCGGCGCAAGTATCCCTCGTGGGTATCCGCACGCAACCTCTCGAACAAAGCGCCGGATGAAGTCGTGGAGTCGCTGATTAAGGCCGTCACCAGCAGCTATGATCTGGTCGCGCGCCACTACAATCTCAAGCGCGCCCTGCTGGGTCTGGATGAACTGACCGAGTACGATCGTTACGCGCCGCTGCCCATCGAGGACAGCGAATCATTCTACACCTGGGAAGAAGCCCGCGACATCGTGCTCAACGCCTATTATGCCTTCAGCCCACGTTTTGGCGAGATCGCGCAGAAATTCTTCGATGAAAACTGGATTCACGCGCCGGTGCTGCCCGCCAAGCGCGGCGGTGCTTATTGCTCCGGCGGCACCCCTTCCACCCACCCGCTGGTGCTGGTCAACTTCACCGGCAAAGAGCGTGATGTCATGACCCTGGCGCACGAACTCGGTCACGGCATTCATGCTTATCTTTCGGCTGAAGCGCAGGGCATCCTGGGCATGGATTATCCGCTGACCACGGCGGAAATGGCCTCAACCTTTGGCGAAATGCTGGTCTTTACCGACCTCATGAAAAAAGAGACCAACCCGAAAGTGCGGCTGTCGATGCTGGCAGGCAAGATCGAAGACACCTTCGCCACCGTCTTCCGTCAGATTTCGATGAACCGCTTCGAGAATGGGCTGCACACAGCCCGCCGTCAGGAAGGCGAACTGAGCACCGAGCGCATTAACGAGATCTGGATGGAGTCTCAGCGCGCCATGTTCGGTGATAGCGTCAATCTGAGTGATCACTACAGCCAGTGGTGGAGCTATGTGCCGCACTTCCTGCACACCCCCGGCTATGTTTATGCTTACTCCTTTGGTGAACTGCTGGTGCTGGCCCTGTTTAACATCTATCAGGAGCGCGGCGCGGACTTCGTGCCGCAGTTTATCGAGGTGCTGGCCTCCGGTGACTCCGACTGGCCGGAGAACATCCTGGCGAAAGCCGGTGTCGATCTGACCGACCTCGACTTCTGGAATGAGGGCCTCAACACCATCCGCGATATGGTGGAGCAGGAAGAAAAGCTGGCCCGCGAGGTTTACCCGGAAAAATTCGCGTAACTGAGAAGCTCAAGCTGATTTGCAGCAAATAAACAGAGGACGCCTTGAATGCCAGGGCGTCCTCTGTTTTTGAAACGAGACTTAGAGTGTTAAGCGTCCAGATGGACCGCGTACACCGTCGCATTATCGTTGCTATACACTTCTTCGAGATATGGCGCGGTCGTCGCGTCAAACTCACCAATCGCGCGCTCCTGTTCCGTCACCAGCACATAATCCACGCCGAAGCTGCGCAGGATTTCCTCGCGGTCAGCATCGGTGGTGTCGGTGTTGAAGAAGGCATTCACCATCGCGGTTTTGCCATAAAAGTCGAGCGTCTGCGCCCAATGCCCCAGGAATGAGCGCGCGCCTGTCAGCGCCGGGATGTACTGCCCCATGTTCAACGAGGACAACACCACATCATCCGACTGCACCTGCGTCTCCAGGTAATCGAGCGCTTCCAGGTTGGCCTTTGGCGCGTAGAAGGGATAATCCGCGCGGCGCAGGTCAATGAAGCGCCAGCCGATCAGGTACAGGTTCACCGGCAGCACCACCAGGACCAACCCGATTGAAGCCCATTTCGCCAACTGCTGCGGCGAACGCTGCTTAAAGAAGCGGCGTAGGAAAGGCACCACACGCGTATAAATGCCGATGGTTGCCAGCACTGCCGTCACAATCTGCCAGCCGCTGAGCATGTGGATCTGGAAATCAAGCGGGATGTAGATCAGGATGAAGTGCGAGAGAAACCACGCCAGGATGAACAGGTGCGTATCATCACGATCACGCCAGGGCGTGCGGATGTCCAGCGCCCAGATCGCCAGCAGCAGCGGGATACCCATCAAAATCGGCAGCAGCCAGGGTGCCGGGGTAAAGGCCCCAGCGTTGTCGAACTGAGCCAGCACGCCTTTCCAAACCGGGTCAGCAGTGGTGATGTAGAAGGCTTGCAGCGCAGGCCACATCGACACCAGCACCACGATCACGCCCATCTTGAACAGGTACATCGGGAATTTGCGGTCCCGCGTCCAGATAAACAGCGCATACAGGCCGATCACCGGGTAGATGATGAACATATCATAGGCGTGCTGCACACTCAGCAGCAGGCTGACCGCCGCTGCCAGCCATGCGTAGCGCATATTCTTCGAACGCTGTCCGAGCAGCACCAGCCCGAAGATCGCCGCGATCAACCCGGCGGCGATTGCAAAATGCGGGAACGCCAGCACATTGAAGAACGTGTTCGGCTCAGACGTGTAGAGCGCGAACGGCGAGTTCACATCGCCCAGGCGGCGCAGTGTCTTTTCGACCACCAGCAGCCAGCCCAGGCCGCCGCCGATACTGGCGACGAAAAAAGCGGTCCAGCGCTTGGTGCGATTCGTAAAGACCACGCCGCAGAAGAAATAAGTCGCGGCCAGCGCAAATGCCCCGGCCAGCAGGCGCGTGATCTGGTACAGGCCATCATACGAAATGCCGGTCAGCACTTCGAGCCGCCCCAGGGTCCACCACAGGAAGTTGAACAGCAGCGGTGTGCTGTCCTCTGGTGTGAGCTGATTCGGCACCAGGATTTGCGTCTGCGATTCACGCATCCACGAAAAATACTGGAAATGGTCGGGAATGTTGACCATCACACCCATAAACTGCTTGTCAGCAGGTGCGCTGCGATAAGCAAACAGATAGGGTAGTGCTGTGATTGCCAGCACGATCAGGATTACCCCGGCGACATACAGCCACTCGCGCGCGGTGAACAGCGCCTGCGGCTGCTCGGCAGGTTGGGCAGGGAGACTACTACTGGATAGAGACTGGGCTTTGCTGACCATAAAGAACCCTTACTTCTTCAACAAGATCAAGTAGTGCCTGACCGATCACCGACCAATCGTACTGTGCTTCGACCAGACTGCGCCCGGCAGCGGCCATCTGTTGACGTAGATCAGGGTTTTCAAACAGGCGTGAAACAGCATCCACCATCTGCTGTGGTGAATCCGCAATCAGAATATTTTCGCCGGGATTTATCGCCAGCCCTTCCGCGCCCTTGCTGGTGGAAATCACCGGCAGGCCGAGCGCCATTGCTTCCAGTACTTTCAAACGAGTGCCACCGCCTTCGCGCAGCGGGACCACCATGCCCCAATGCTGGCGCGCGACCGGCTCCACCGCCGGGACAAACCCGGTGAAGGTCACCCCGGGCTGCGCCGCCAGATCGCTGACATCGACGCTGCCTGTGCCGCCTGTCACCGTAAAGCGCGCCTGTGGATAACGCTGGCGCACCAGCGGCCATACTTCACGGATAAAATAGGACACGGCATCATAATTGGCGCTGTAAGTCACCGCGCCGGTATAAATCAACGTGTGGGGGTCGGGGGTTTCATCACCAGGGCGCTTGCCGCTAGTATCCACGCCGTTGGGAATCACCGTCACTGGCAGCGAGGTTAACTCGCTCATGTATGCCCGCTCTTCGTCCGAGACCACCGTAAAGCGTACATTTTTCTCTGCCAGATGCCGCAGCGCGCCTTCCAGCTTGCTCAACGTAAGCTGCGCCCGCAGGCGTTTTGTCTGCGAGGTCGCATCCACGACTTTCTCGTGATAACCGGTGACTTCGACTTCTTCCAGAATCGCCGGGATTTGCGGTGCAAGCTCGAAATAGCGCAGGGTATCCACCTGGGAGCCGATGATGACATCCGTCTCTGGGGCCAGCACGCGCACCCGTGCCGCCATCTCCTGGCTGTAGCTATGCACCAGCGAACGCGGCCAGCGCGAGAGATAACCGCTGATCGCGTCCAGCTTACCGGGAGCAGCCTCGACCCGTGGCAGGGCCTCAACCCGCTGGCAGAAGGTCTGCAAGTGGGTGATTTGCTCCGGGGTGGCCTCGCCATCCTCGTAGAACGACAGTAGACTGACCTCGTGCTGGCGCGCCAATTGGCGCAGCAGATTGTAGATTCGGATTTTGGAGCCATTACTGGCCGGGTAAGGCCACCAGCGTGAAAGGAATAAGACCCGCATCAGACCGCCGCCCGCCCAAAACGACCCGCCGAAAAATCCCGTATCGCCCGCACCATCACCGACCGCAGCGGGCGTTTCTCACGCCATTTGGGGCGCAGCGTCCAGCTCAGGTAAGTGCGTGCATATTCGTAGGTAATATTGGCCCAGGTTTTCACGCCCGGACGCGTGCGGCTGAGGAACAGGAGCCGGTTGCGTGTCATGTAATAGTAGGCCCGCACCGAGTCCGCGCGTGCATCCAGCGGGATTTTGTGCCACATCATCGCCGTGGGAATATGGACGATTTTATAACCTGCACGCCCTGCCCGCACACACCACTCAGTTTCCTCGTAATACATGAAGAACTGGTCATCCAGCAGCCCCACCTTTTCCCATACATCACGGCGGGCCAGCATTGCGCAGCCAGTCACGAAATCCACGGTCGTGGGCTCCAGCCCGAACTGCGCCCGATCAGGCTCGTTCAGCCCCACCATACTCGTGGTGCCAGCGCCCCAGTTAATCTTCCCCCCGCCGGACCAGATAATATCCGGCGCGTCGTAGTAGTAAATCATGGGGCCGCTCACCCCGATTGTGGGATCGTTTTCCATCACATCAATCATGATTTCCAGCATATCCGGCGCGACAATCGTGTCGTTGTTGAGCAGCATGATATAATCCGCGCCGTGTTCCAGTGCGTGTTGGATACCCACGTTGTTGCCGCCGGTAAAGCCCAGGTTCAGCCCTGTCTCGATTAATGTCACGGCTGGGAATGCCTCGCGGATCGCCTCAACAGATCCATCAGTGGAACCATTGTCAACGACAATCGTCTGGACTCCGAAATACGTCAGGTGCTCCAACGAACGTAAACAGTCGAGCGTGTCGCAGCGACTGTTATAATTTAGGACAATGAGACTGACGTTAGGTTTATGCATAGTCGTGCCATTCATTAAAAAGGGATCGCCAATTACACCCCTATGCTATGCAAGCCACCCTTGCGATGAGCTAAATGTTGTTCAAATTTCCTAAAGGATGAAACAGTTTTATCGTCACTTGTGTTCACCGTGCCCTAGAAGTCTGTAAGATCACTAAAATAGGAGAAAAGCAGCGATGCCCGACTCAAAACCCACTGAAAAAGCCTACCGGATCGCGCTGAAAGCCGCTCTGGTCATTCAAGCCAACGGCGATGTGCTGGACGCCATGACCGGCATTGCCGAGAGCCTTATCCACCGGGGCCAGACGCAGGAGGGAGCCAACATCCTGGCCTTCGTGCTCAACCACCCGGATGTGCGTTACGATACCTATGATCATGCCGAGGATATGTTCTTCGAGATGGAAGAGCATCTCTGCCCACGCGTGATTGCTGATGCCAGGACTTTTCGTCTGGGAAAATCCATCAAATCCGTCGCGGCCTACATCGACGAGCAGCCGGTGGATAGCGAAGATGCTTGACCTGCTCGATTATCGCCGTCGGGTAGCGGAGATGTACCGCGCAGTCCGGGCCGCCAATGATGACTCGGCAGCCTGCATAACCTTTCGCCATCAGCGCGACGACCTGTTCCGCACCCATCCGCAGTCCGCGCTGGATGCGGCGCAGCGGGCAGCCTTCAACGGCCTGCCCTACTTCGCTCATGACCCGGCCTACCGGGTGGAAGCTGAGATCGACACCCATGTCGAGCCGCAGGTATTCGAGGTTGAGTTAGGCGAGGATGGGCGGCTGGCATACCGGCGCTTTGCGCGGGTGCATTTCACCTTGCCCACCGGCAGCGGTACGCTTACCCTATTCTGGCTGCTGGGTTATGGTGGCGGGCTGTTTCTGCCATTTGGCGACCGCACCAACAGCGACATGACCTACGGCGGCGGGCGCTACCTGTATGACACGATCAAGGGCGCAGACCTCGGCACGACCGCGCACACAGTCATGCTCGACTTCAACTATGCCTACAATCCCTCCTGCGCCTATCACCCGCGCTGGACCTGTCCCCTCTCCCCGCCGGAAAATCGCCTCGATTTCCCTGTGCTGGCGGGAGAAAAGCAGGTGCATCACTGAGCAAATAGATTGATGAGACTGGATTGGATATGAAACAAAATTTGCTCCATTTTGTCACTTGGATTTTGTTGCTGGCGTCCAGCGTGTTTGTCGTGAACAGCGTAGCGAGCTTGTATGCACAGGATGATGATCTGGACCTAACGAACTCCCTTTATACGATTCTATTCACATCAGCCGACAACTGGGCATACAGTGATATATATGCTTTAAACCCGAAAAAGGGTGATCCCACTGTATTAATCACAGAAGCATTTGCGCAGTTTCCAGTTTGGTCATCCGCTAACGGGGAATTTGCTTTTGTATCAGGGCAGGCTGACGGCGATGATATTTTTGTGTTTAATGTGGAAACACAAGAGATCACTAATCTGACACAGAACAGAGCTTATGAGTTGTATCCTCGTTGGTCGCCTGATGGTGAAAAAATCGCCTTTGCCACCGACCTAACAAGCGATTGGGAAGTATTTATAATAAATCGTGATGGTTCAGGTTTGAAGAACCTTAGCAACGCCCCGGATGCAGACGATGGTTGGTGGGGATTAGATTGGTCATTTGATGGGAGCCAGATAGTTTTTGTATCAGATCGAAATGATCGGGCTGGAATGTATATCATGGATGCCGAAGGTTCAGATCAACATCTCTTGCTGTCAAATGATCCTCCATCATCAGATACATCTCCAGTGTGGTCGCCTTCGACTAATCAAATCGCGTTTATATCTCATCGTGCAGATGGTTATGGCATATATTTAGTCAATGATGATGGTTCTAATTTAACTTACTTAAAACCAGCACCAAACTTTCCAACGACTGGCCGTTATGGACTCTTGGCATGGTCTCCGGGTGGCACATATCTCGCATTTGAAATAAATACGGCAAGTGTCAATTCATCTGATTTGTATGTGGTTGAACCATTGTTCGGTTCTCAAATCAGGCTGACCAACAATGATCTTTACGATGCATATCCAGCGTGGATTCCTGTCTCAGTTCTGGAATCGGATATATTTCCCGTCTCACTGCCAGACATTATCCAGCAATCATCTTCTGGTGAAGAATAAGAGTAGGAACAGTCACCTCACTCCTGCGCGGTGACCGTCAATTCGTAGGGCATCGGCACGGTGGTCAGCGGCGCAAACGGCGAGATCACCAGCAGCACCTGATCGACGTCTTCAGCCAGCGGCAGCGACCAACTCGACTCGTCCGGGGCCAACCAGCGGCTGATCTGCGCGCCATCGCGCGTCTGCTGTAC